>WTAT01000246.1 GCA_013139415.1 Desulforhopalus sp. | reverse complement strand
TGGAAAGGGACGGGGTAAAACTGCTGGTGATGGGGACTGTGCAAAGTGGAGGGTCCGGATGTATCTGTCCTGAAAGCACCATCCTTAAAGCATTGATGAATCATCTGGTTTTAGTTCGGGATGATATCGTGATCATGGACATGGAGGCAGGAGTTGAACACCTGGGTCGTGCGACTTCAGCGTCAGTAGACGCCCTTATTGTTGTGGTTAATCCGGGTGCGAGAAGTAGAGCAGCTGCAGAAAAGATCAGAAAACTTGGACAGGATATCGGCATAGCAAATATCCTCATTCTGGGCAATCGTGTAAAAGGCCCAGCTGATGAAAAATTAATTCGTGATTCTTTGTCTGATTTTGAAATAATTGGATTCCTTCCTGAGCAGGACGAAATTGTCGCGGCTGATAGAGCTGGCGTGAGGGCGTTTGAAGATATCAACGATGCACCAAAAGAGCTTTTTGATGTGGTTGGAAAGTTGTCTTCGATGAAAAATTAGTGCGACCTCTGCTCCTCAAAAGATATTGCCGCTTCTGCCGTAGTTTCACGCAGGAGCGGTTTTGTTGTTTTAAACTACCTAACTAACAAAACTTCCTTTTTCTCGTTTCTCTTTTCAGCTTTGTTCCTCTTTGCTTATAGCCTTTCATATGTCTAAAATTGTCTTGACAATACCACGGAGTGGTGCAATAATAGAACAATGAGAATGTTTCTCACATGACAATGTTGTTGCCTGTAGGCAGTAGTCATGCACATCAGATTAGTGGCTTCCGCAAACAGGACTGGTCCTGTCATGAGCTTTTAATCCCTGACAAGTAGACCTGAATATCCTAGTAATCCATCCCACCTGGAGGCATCATGGCAAAACCATTAGAACTCATCAAAGTAGAAGATCTCACCACCTGTGAGTCCACTGCACAAATGATAACCAAGGCAAGAAATGATGGTGTTGTACTCGATTTTGACAGATTTAATGCCACAAAGCCCTGTCCGATTGGCGAAAAATCCGCTTGCTGTAAACATTGTTCTATGGGACCATGCAGGATGAATGTGAATAGCCCATATGACCGGGTTGGGGTCTGCGGAGCAACAGTAGATACCATTGTGGCTCGTAATTTCGGGCGAATGGTTGCAGCTGGGACTGCTGCCCATACTGATCACGGCATGGCAATGCTTGAGCTTTTCCGTGACGTCATCAGTGGAAAAACTAAAGACTATTCCATCAAAGATCCCATTAAACTTTTAGAAGTTGCTGCTTCGCTCGATATTGTTACAGAAGGCCGGGAGCTAAAAGATGTGGCAATGGACCTTTACCACGAGTTAGAGAAAACCTATACCCAAGTGGATGGAGAGATCCCCATGATGAAAAGGGTTCCGCCAAAAACGCTTGAACTATGGCGAGAAGCCGGAATTGTACCGCGTGGTGCTATGCGGGAGATCATGGAGATGATGCACCGTACTGCTATGGGTGTTGATCAGGATTATGAAAATATCACCAAGCAGATATCCCGGACAGCCCTTGCTGATGGATGGGGTGGTTCTATGGTCTCCACGGATATCTCGGATATCTTGTTTGGTACACCCTCGCCAGTAGAGGTCGAAGTTGATATGGGTGTGCTGAAAGAAGATCAAGTGAATATAATTGTTCATGGTCATGAGCCAAATCTTCTTGAATCAATGGTCGTTTCCTCTGCTGACCCGACATTGGTAGAGGCGGCAAAAAGTGCCGGAGCTAAAGGAATTAATCTTGTCGGAATGTGTTGCTCTGGTCTGGAGGCTCTGTCGCGACATGGTCTGCCACATGCGGGAAATTTCTCGAGTACCGAGGCTGTGATGGTAACCGGTGCAGTTGATGCCATGACCGTAGATATCCAATGCATAAAGCAAGCTATGAAGAAGGTGGCTGATTTCTATGATACTCCTTTTATCACTACTAATTACAGAGCCAAAATCGAAGGGGCGCTGCATATACAGTTGGATGAGCACAATCCCCGTGAATGTACCGATGAGATTGTGATCAAGGCAATCACCCGATTTAAAACTCGTAAAAAGCCGATCCAGATTCCCAGAAACAAGGCAACTGGAGTACACGGTTTTTCTTTTGAATACATAAATTATATGCTGGGTGGTTCATTTAGGGGAAGTTACACACCCCTTAACGAGAACATCATCAACGGCAGGATTCGCGGTGTGGCCGGAGTTGTTGGGTGTACCAACCCACGGTCAAAACAGGATTACTCCCATGTCGAACTGGTAAAAGAGTTGATCAAAAATGATGTGTTGGTGCTGCAGACAGGCTGCTCTCAAATAGCCCTTGCAAAAGCTGGATTGACCGGACCTGGAGCTGCGGCACTTGCCGGACCAGGCCTTGCAGAAGTCTGTGAGACTGTTGGAATGCCACCAGTACTTGGTCTGGGGTCTTGTGTTGACAATAGCAGGATTCTTACTGCCGCCTCTGAAATGGTAAAGGTCGGTGGTCTGGGGGATTGTATTGCCGATTTGCCTGCCGTCGGTTGTGCACCGGAATGGATGAGTGAAAAAGCCATTGCTATCGGGCAATACTTTGTCGCTTCCGGAGTATATGTCGTGTTTGGCCATACTTTTCCTATGACTAAAGGAACCAAGTTCGAAAAGCATATGTTTGAGGAGCTTGAAGAGCTTGGCTTTGGTAAATGGGGTTTTGCCGATGATCCGAAAGAAATGGCAAGGCTTTTGATCGCCCATATCGACAAAAAACGTAAAGACCTTGGCATCGATAAGGCCCGTGACAGGGTTCTTATGGATATGGCTGACAGACAAGCCCTTGGCATGGAATAGAGTAGGATTATAGTATAAGGGAGACGACAGTAGAAAAGAGGAAAGTATGTCGTCTCCCACTTGCTTGTTTGCAGGGGGATAGCTAATCTGATTCATGTGAGATTTTCGGAGGTACATATTTTCGGAGGTACATATGGCAATCTTTAATGGCAGATATCGATGGGACGGAACAAAAAGGGGTGAGTACGAACCGATCGCCTGGTCTCCAGGTGCTTATGATTTGAAAATATTCAAGTGTTCATCATCTTCTGAAAAAGTGCAGCACCTCAAACCCTTTATCTGTATTTACGCACCAACAGGTGAGGGCCAGTCAATTTCAGCAAATCCTGAAAAATTTGCCAAACAAATCTGTAACGATTTCTCTCTGGATTTAGAAAGGGTGCTCTGGATTGAAGATCTCCTGACAGAGGAGAACAGGTATGAGGTCATAATGTTTACCAGGTCGGCAAAGATAGGGAAAACAACTTTCTATCGAACTGATAAGCGTATGGCTCTGGAACGTGAAGTATTGATGATTCAGCAGGAAATATCAAGGTTGGAAGCAACAGTCGAATGACTTTGAATGACTTCATACAGCAAGCTTTATTCTTGCCTGTTTGAAGAAGGGAGAAGGATGATTTCTGAAATTGACCAGGTAAAAGTGCGATTGCATGAACTTGAAGAAGAGATTGCAGAGACCATGCGGCGATTACCCGCACATTCCATAAAGCCACCGGTGATGATGGATTTGTTGGAACTCGAAGATGAGCGGGATCTGCTCTTAAAAAAGCTTGGTGAAGCTAAATGAGTGTCGAGCGGGCAAAGGTATTTGACGAAACCTATAGGCGCTATCTGCAGGAAATTCGTCAACTGGATTTTCTGGCAAAAGCAGAAATATTAGGCGTGAAAACCGAAAACGGAGCTCTGAAAATCCCGCTTTTCAACAAGATTTATCGTTTTGGTGCAGACGGAATTGTCGGCGGTGATGGTGAGGATCTTACTCCAGCCGTGCAGGTGATGATTTGCAAATATATCCTGACTTGTCCTCTGGAACTTCCCCAGTTGAGTGAGACACTGGTAACCTACAGAGAATTTAAGGATGCTGGACCACTAATCTCCTATTTTACAACGAACACGAATAAAACCTTGGAATCAACATTTTCCGGTAATATTGCAGGACTGAAGAAGAGAGGACAGGAGATCGGAGGAAAAATTTTAGAATCCGACACATATGATCTTTCTCTTCAATTTCGTGCTTTTCCCCGTGTCCCTGTTATTCTGAATTTCAATGATAGGGATGATCTCTTCTCCGCCACATGTTCGGTCCTTTACCAGTCTTCCGCGGCTCATTTTCTAGATATGGAATGTTTAGCCATGACCGGTACACTCCTTACCGGAAAACTGATTGGTACAAAAACTTTTGCCTGAGTCTATTTTGGACGAAAGCATCCCACATATGAAGCTGTAGTTAAAAAAATCATTGTCCTGGCAACTTCCTCTAGCATTTTGTGAATTCCGTCTTATAATTGATTTTGATAGTATGTTGTAGTAAAACAATTAAACCTACTATAAAGGAGACATACATGACAGATCAACATTGCCCGGGATTTGAAAGTAATAAAACTTTGAATGAAGTAAAAATCAAATGTCCTGAATGCGGAAAAGAGTGGGGAATATTTTCCGATGAAGCAGAAAAAATGGCAAAGTGTCCCGCCTGTGGTGCTGCAGTTGATCCAAAAACATGTGCAGTAAAGTAAGTTAGCTTTTGTAGTAGTAGGATCAGAATTAAAAAACCTCTGTTGAAATTATCAATATTTCAGCAGAGGTTTTTTGTTTTGAGGCCAAAATTGATAATCTCGTAAAAACTTCGCTGTAGCGTCATTCCCGCGTAGGCGGGAATCCAGAACGTGCTAAAATAACTAGATTCCCGCCTACGCGGAAATGACGAAAAAATGGCAACATGTAGTTTTTACGACGCCATCATTTCTAAGTCACTGAAAAACAAGCCCAAGCAACCAATAGCTGAAAAGACCCATACCTATGGATCCGTAGATCATCATTCAGGGCGTACATGCACTGCCGTATTTTTTGGCAATAAAACCAAAG
>WTAT01000632.1 GCA_013139415.1 Desulforhopalus sp. | reverse complement strand
GGTACTCGACACTGAGGTATACTCCAATACCGGTGGTCAGATGTCAAAATCTACGCCGCGTGCAGCTACTACTCAGTTTGCATCAAGTGGTAAGAAAATGCCCAAGAAGAATATGGGTATGATCTTTGCCACTTATGGCAATGTATATGTGGCACAAATCAGCCTTGGAGCCAACCCTGCACAGGCGATCAAAGCAATTGCTGAAGCGGAAGCCTATGACGGCCCGTCCCTGATCATCGCCTATGCACACTGCATTAACCATGGTATCAACATGGCTCTCGGTCTTGAGCAGCAGAAAAAAGCGGTTGCCTGTGGTCACTGGCCGCTGTACAGATTCAACCCCGACCTGGAAGCACAGGGCAAGAATCCACTGACCATTGACTCTAAAAGCGAGCCGACCATCAGCTTTGAAGAGTACGCCCTTGGCGAAAATCGCTACCGTACCTTAAAGCGTGTCAATCCGGCTAACGCCGATGCTCTTCTTGCTGAATCCCAGAAAGACGTCCTTAAAAGCTGGAAATTTCTTAAGAGTCTGGCCGCAGCCCTTGAGCCTGAGACAAAAGAAGAGGTATAATCTTTCTGTATCCTCTTAAGGCCTGCCAACTGGAGTTAAGAGGATAATGCTACAATGAGGAGAGTATGCAAAACCAAACGAGCATCACTTCAATTAACAAGCGAACAACGAGCTACACTCGGTCGGCTCAGCAAATCACGTAAAGCCCCATTGCGAGAAGGGCAAGGGGCCAAGTTGCTATTGCCTTATGGAGAGCATGTAAAACCGGGGGTAGGTTAAGCAACCGCTGAGACATTTTAGTGCCTTACTCCAAATTTCCTGTCATTCAGTTCAATACCCCCCTCGAGGGGTACTCTTTTTAGTACCCCCTTGAGGGGTATAAAAAAAACAAGAAATCTGGAGAGTGTATTGAAATTGGAAACTTAAAGTTACCACCAAGGCACTTATACCCCTCAAGGGGGTATTGAAAAGAATCCTGGCTTATTTTCCCGTTTACCGGGGTAATATTGTTACTTCTGCTTTTTTAGCATACAAGGATGTTTTTCCGATAATATCCGAAACTTTTTCCAAGGAGATCCAAATGAAAACCCCAGTACGTGTCGCAATCACCGGTGCCGCCGGACAAATCAGCTATTCCCTTATATTCCGCGTCGCAACGGGAGATATGCTGGGAAAAGACCAGCCGGTCATCCTCCAGCTCCTTGAAATCCCACCAGCAATGGGTGCTTTGGAGGGAGTAGTTATGGAACTGAACGACTGTGCCTTCCCTCTGGTTTCGGGCATAGTAAGCACCGATGATCCAAACGTTGCCTTCAAGGATGCCGATTACGCACTTCTGGTTGGTTCAAGGCCCCGAGGCCCCGGCATGGAACGTTCCGATCTCCTGAAAGCAAACGGCGCCATCTTTACCGTGCAAGGCAAGGCGCTCAATGACCACGCAAGTCGTGACGTCAGGGTACTGGTTGTCGGCACCCCCGCCAACACCAACGCCCTTATCGCCATGAAAAATGCCCCGGATCTGAATCCCCGCAACTTCACCGCGATGATGCGTCTTGACCACAACCGTTCCCTGTCTCAAATCGCTACGAAAACCGGTAGCCATTCCACCAAGGTTGAAAAGATGGTGGTATGGGGTAATCATTCTGCCACCCAATTTCCCGACATCAGCTATTCCACTGTGAACGGTATACCTGTCAAAGCCAAGATGGACAACGAATACTATGTGAATGAATTCATCCCGACAGTACAGCAGCGCGGTGCGGCTATCATCAAGGCCCGCGGTGCCTCGAGTGCTGCCTCTGCAGCTTCTGCGGCTGTCGATCACATGAGAGACTGGGCCCTCGGCTCAAATGACAGCTGGGTGAGCATGGGCGTGTTCAGCGGCGGCAACAGCTACGGCATCAACGAGGAACTCATGTATGCTCTGCCTGTCATCTGCGAAAATGGTGAGTGGAAAGAGGTCCAGGGTCTGGAAATCAGCGACTTCGCACGAAAAATGATGACCGCGACCGAAGAGGAATTGCTTTCTGAGAAAGAAGCAATCGCTGACCTGCTGTAGGTCTGTTATTCCATTGAGCCTCTTAAGATAAGATGGTTGACACTTAAGAAAAACAGACCTGCCGACCTTGCAAACGTGGGTTAAGTTGAAAGCAACTAGCAACTCAGAGCCAAAATCAAGGAGGCAGGTCATGAAGAAAACAATAAAGAATATGGGATTTGATTGGAAAAAGATCGTTGGATTTTTCCCCATATCTAAACAAACCCCAATTCATGCAGCCATTTCAGTTCGGCAATAATATCCTTTCCAGCTAATTTGTTTGTATACGATAAAAAGGGTCCAATACCGTGTGCGGTTGCACGGAAATCTCCCAGGTTTGCCTCGTCCCCGCTGTCATCTCAAATCTGTTGATACCAGAAGCCTGTTACCCCTGCACCGGCGAAACCTTTCCAGAGAGGAAAATGTTGTGCTAATGTCCCATCGAGATGAATCTGCGCCCCGAGATATAGTCAGGATCAGGATTTTCTGTATTAAAATCAACGCCTCCAAAAAACGATGCCTCAACATCGTTTTTCTGACCGAAATACATGAAAGCGACTGTAGGCTCAATGGTCCAGAAATTTTTTCCTGTCTTGGCAAGACGTCCAACTTCGTAACCAACCAGTAGGGGCATATACGGCCACCCGGTAATTAATATTCAGATCTTTATTGACGTTCTGGTTAAACATCACGGGCATCAGGATTACATCCCCCAATCCGCTTTCCTTATCTTTACGCCGGATGGTTTTTGGGGCACCCTGAAAGGGGTTTGCGACATCAGCTTCAACCTCCAAAGATACCCAGGGAAACATCCACATACGATGCAGATTGAATTTTGCTAGAGAACTATGGTTTATGAACACGATGCCTGGCAATTTTGGAGAACTTGGATGAGCTAATCAGGCTGCCCTTTAGCAATGTATTTACTCTCTTCTTTTGAGGGGTGGAGTTTGTTTTAGAAGATTCCAATAAATTCTCCATCATAAAAGTTTGGTCATTTGGCCATAACTTAAAAAGAGTTCAGCAATTGCAAGTCAAATAGCAAATGATGTGCCACTTGAGAAATTTCGAAGGGGAATGCTTGAATCACTTGATCTACGGAATCGAGGTGAAAGTTGTTTTATGTGTATCGATACATGCGAGAATCGACGAACGAAAATATTATGTAATATCAGCCAGATACGAGAGTGGCCGGTTGGGGGTCCAAGGTATGCATAAAACCCATATAAAATCAATTGGTTAGGGAGGATCGTGATGCACTGGTGAATTGATTTGATCGAAGACAACATCCAGGGGCATTTGTAATAAACAAAGCTGAGTTGGTAAGGTGTTCAAAAAAGATTGGCTCAAAGGAGTGAACGGGAATAGCTGGGTAGTGTATTAATCTATTATATCTATTAATTAACATCCAAGTATCAGATATAATAGAATAATAATCTGTAATTAAATCAGTTTTGGATACAAAGTTTTTTATGTCTTGACAAAGAAGTGTGTATTCCGTTAACCTTTTACCTGTTGGTGGTTAACGAGTTGATTGGTCGTTGTGGAAAAATTAAGCCGTGATCTTAAGAGGCATCAAATAATCTAGTGATGCTTAGGGGTTTTAGTGAATATGATTGAAAAGTGTTTGAAAAAAATTCTCAAAGGTGAAGATCTAAGTTTCTCAGAAGTACAAAAATTAGCCTTGGAATCTAGCTCAGAAGATTTGTACAAAGGTGCTGACAGTTTGAGAACTAGATTACATAAGAATCGCTTAGATCTCTGTTCAATTGTAAACGCAAAATCAGGAAGATGTTCCGAGGACTGTAAGTTTTGTGCCCAATCGATACATTACAATGCTGAAGTTGCCAACTATGAACAAGTCGATACAGAACAAGCAGTTTTGCTGGCAAGAGACAATGAGGAGTATGGGGTAGAACGTTTTTCTCTTGTTACGGCAGGGCGTTCTGTTTCCGGGAAACAGTTAGATGAGTTTCAAAAGATTTACAGAGAATTGCAGAAACACACCAATCTTTCATTTTGTGCATCTATGGGGTTTCTGACAAAAGAAAAAGCATTGAAACTCAAGGAAATGGGGGTGAGTCGTTACCACTGTAACCTGGAAACTTCTCGTAGTTACTTCCCACAGATTTGCACCAGTCACAGCTGGGACGATAAATCAACAACTATCAAAATCGCTCAAAATGCTGGATTGGAGGTTTGTTCAGGTGGCATTATTGGAATGGGGGAGAGTTTTGAGCAAAGGCTGGAACTTGCTTTTGAACTTAGAGAACTCAAGATTTTATCTGTTCCCATCAATATACTATCACCGATAAACAACACTCCATTTGCTGACCTCAAGCCGCTGTCTATTACCGATATACTCACTGCAGTTGCAATGTTTCGGTTCATTATCCCCAAGGCAGTTATAAGAATAGCAGGGGGGAGAAATGTTCTTGGAGATCAGCAACACAGACTATTCACCTCCGGTGCAAACGGATCGATTGTCGGTAATTATCTTACTACCCTTGGTAACAGTTTAAAAGAGGACGTGGAAATGTTCGAAATGCTTGGATTCGATTTAAGGCGCCATAACCACATTTGTTAATCAGCTCTTTTATCAAACCCCTGGGAGGACAGTGTCTGTGAATACAAAAGAACGGGAGCTTCTTGAATTTGACTCAAAGCATCTCTGGCACCCGTATACGTCAATAGAAACTCCAAACCCAACCTATCTTGTCCAGTCAGCCAATGGGGTTCGTATCCGCCTGCAGGACGGTCGTGAACTTATAGATGGTATGGCATCGTGGTGGTCAGTTATTCACGGCTATAATCATCCTGAACTTAATGCGGCAATTCGGAACCAAACATCAAAATGTGCCCACGTTATGTTTGGTGGCTTGACCCATAGTCCCGCAATCGAACTTGCTAAAAAGCTTCTCAGGGTTGCTCCGGGTGATCTCAATCGCCTGTTTTATGCAGATTCCGGTTCTGTCGCAGTTGAGGTTGCCATGAAAATGGCGATTCAGTACTACCATGCTAAAAATAGAACAGGGAAAAACAGATTCCTGACGGTCAGATCGGGTTATCACGGGGATACCTTTCACGGAATGTCTGTTTGTGACCCTGTAACAGGTATGCACAACATATATAAAGGAGTGTTGCCGGAATACTATTTTGCCGAAAAGATCAGATCGCCTTTCCATGGTGATTGGGACCCTGACGACATTAATTCTTTGCAAGCTCTTTTAGGAAAAAACCACCAGCAAATATGCGCAGTTATACTTGAACCGATTGTGCAAGGAGCCGGTGGAATGAGGTTTTATCACCCGGAATATTTACGTATAACTCGTAAACTTTGTGATGATTATGACGTGTTGTTGATCCTTGATGAAATTGCTACGGGTTTCGGTCGTAGCGGGGAGCTCTTTGGGTGTAATCACGCTGCCGTAACCCCTGATATAATGTGCCTCGGGAAAGCTCTGACCGGCGGCTATATGACTCTTTCGGCTGTGCTGGCAACTGAAAATGTTGGCAGAGTTATCTCAGATGGTGATCCTGGGGTGTTTATGCATGGGCCAACATTTATGGGTAATCCTCTCGCTTGCGCTGTAGCTGCTGGCTCAATTGATCTACTATTGTCTAGTGACTGGAAGCGTAATATACAAAGAATTGAATCCAAACTAATATCAGGGTTAGCTCCCTGTAAAGACCTGACAGGTGTTGTTGATGTGAGAATTTTGGGAGCAATTGGTGTTGTTGAGCTGAAAAATCCTGTTGAGTTAGCATCAATACAACGACTGTTTGTTGATAAAGGGGTTTGGGTGCGTCCCTTTGGCTGCCTGGTGTATATAATGCCGCCCTATATAATTACAGATGAAGATTTAGATATTCTTACCAGGGCAATTTGCCAAGTGGTAGAAAAGGTGTTGTAACTATGGGTATGACTGGGTTGTCCGAGGAATTGGCTCACTTGAAAGAACATGGGCGGTTTAGAGAATTAAAAGCTCTGTCAGAAAGAAAAGGTTGTAACGTTGTTTTTCGGGATCAGAAGCTACTTAATTTATCCTCTAACGACTACCTTGGAATTGCTGGAGACGAAGAGCTGCATCGGAGGTTTTACGATTGTCTTAATTCAGACTCCCTGCTTGTTGATTATGGACTGGGGGCAGCATCCTCAAGATTGCTTACCGGCGACACTGAAAACAGTCATTTACTGGAAAATTTAATTAAAACCTCATACAAAAAAGAGGGCTGTCTTCTTTATAACTCTGGATATCATGCCAATATTGGAATCCTCCCAGCTCTTACTGGAAAACCTGACTTAATCCTTTCCGACAAACTCAACCATGCCTCAATCGTGGACGGCATGCGCTTGAGCGCTGCAAAGTTCAAAAGATATCGACATTGCGACTATGAACACTTGCAGTATTTGCTTGAAAAACATAGAAAAAACTACAGAAGGGTAATCGTCGTCAGCGAATCGGTCTTTAGTATGGACGGTGATGTTGTGGATTTACGCGCGTTGGTTGAAATAAAAAATCAATTTGATTGCCAGCTATATATAGATGAAGCGCATTCTGTTGGTCTCTATGGAGAAAATGGTTTGGGTATGGCTGAACATCAGGACCAATTGGAAGATATAGATTTTCTTGTGGGAACGTTTGGCAAAGCATTTGCTTCTGTGGGGGCGTTTTTACTTTGCTCGGAAATGGTAAAAAAATATTTGATTAACAAAAGTCGTTCTCTGATTTTTTCCACAGCGTTGCCGCCAATTATTACAAGTTGGAACCTATTTGTTTTTAGTCAACTGGCACAGTTTTCTGAACAGCGAAAAAAACTTGAAAAAATCTCCGGTCTACTAAGAAAAGCTCTCCGAGATAGACATCTTCAGACTGATGGTGCAACAAATATTATTCCTGTCATTATCGGTGATGACGAACTTACAGTGAAGTTGAGCGAATCTATGCGGGAACTGGGATATTTAATTTTACCAGTTCGGCCTCCAACAGTGCCAGTTGGCACATCTCGTTTCCGAATATCTCTTACTGCCGGAATGGATTGGTGTGAGCTTGAATGTTTTGCTGATAAGATTGCAACCTTGGTCAACGA
>WTAT01000358.1 GCA_013139415.1 Desulforhopalus sp. | reverse complement strand
GAGAATAGGCATTTTGTTCAACATCGAGAAATTTTAAAAAATAAGCACAGCCATATATTTGATATTGCGAGCATTATTTTTTTGGAATTCCGATGAGTTTGGGCAAAAGGGCATTCTCGGACAGTCTCCTAGCTAAGGTGTAGTCCTTGTACTCTAAAGCGTTCATCCATGTTATCATAGAGGAAAAACAGAAAGCCCTTTCAAAACTAACACCCCTCAGGGGGGCATTAAAAAGAATCCCGGCTTCCTTCCCGTTTACCGGGGGCAGAAGGTTGTTCCTTGTTATATATGATAGGAGAGTAGACTCACCTGATTGTAAAGAATTTAAATTACGAGAATATTTCATACCACTTTTAATGGACATAGTGAAGCCTCGATTCAAATCATTATTAGCCATCAAGGAATTACAATATGGACAAAAGACAGCCTAATTTATTTTCTTACATCGTGACTATCGATAGTGGATTTTCGCCCAATCCTTTTGGAGGAATCTGTACACTTGCCTGCAGCGTACCGAGTATACGCAGAAATGCTAATCTGGGTGACTGGATCATCGGCACAACGCCATCCCCGGAAAGAAATAGATTAGTTTTTGCAATGAGAGTTGACAGAGGACTAACGTTCGAGATGTATTGGGATTTCCCTGAATACGAATGCAAGAAGCCGGGCAAGAATAATGGATGTGGTGATAATATATACAAGATGGGGAAAGATGGTCACCTGGTTCAGGTGAAAAACCTCTTTCACAGTAAGGAACACTTCAAAACTGATACCAGTATAAACAGAGTCTTAATCTCAAAGACTTTTTATTATTTTGGCAAAGAAGCAGTTGAAATACCCGATAAATTAATTGCCGTTGTTCGCAAAGCTCAAGGCGTCAAAACACTGAAGCCAGTTCCCAAAAATTCAGATAAACGCGATATCGTTCCGATATTTCTTGAGTGGCTTCAGGAAAATTTCGATAAAGGGATTCATGGGGACCCCACACAAGTAAAAGCAAAATGCAAACTGCCTCCTTATGAAAGTAGTCCAAATAAAAAACAAGACTCTACAATTTGAATACGACCCAGGAGGATCAGTGCGTCCAGATCATGGCATGGATATTTTTGATGACCTGAACCGTCAGGGGCAGCCGGGATAAGTGCCCTGGTGATCACTTTAAGTCCCTAGTTTCAAAACACTCTCCAGATTTCTTGTTATTTATACCCGTCAAGCGGGCACTAAAAAGAGTACCCGTCAAGCGGGCACTAAAAAGAGCACCCCTCAAGGGGGTATTGAACTGAATGACAGGCTTTCAGAAGTACTCAGTTCAGTGCCCCCTTGAGGGGTAAGGCACTAAAACCAAAATTCCGGATATTTCCGATTCTTGGGGATATTGTTGACGATGATGGCAACAAGAAGCATTACGCTTGCCCCTAAAGCGACCGGCGTCACGACATAGAGGTAGCCTAGATTGTGCACACTTTCACCGCCAATCACGGCGATCAGGGCTGTAGCCCCCCCCGGAGGATGGAGGGTCTTAGTGAGGTGCATTAAAGCAATTGAGACGGAAACTGCCACGGCTACCGCCAGCCACAGCTGACCGCCCAGCCATTGGAAAGCGGTCACTCCGATAACAGCGGAAAGTATGTGCCCCCCAAGCAAGTTCCTCGGCTGGGCCAGGGGGCTACGAATGGCACCGTAGATAAGCACTGCCGAAGCACCAAACGAGCCGAGGATCATCATCAAACCAGTTTGCTCAAGCATTTTATAGTGAATGAGAGAAACTGCAGCAATACCTAAAAAACTACCTATCCAGGACCAGAAGACTTCGACCAAAGCAACCTTTGGAGGACTTTGCCCACCACCCTTCATCTTTTGTAAGTACTTCATAATTCAGACATCTCCCCGAAGACGTGAAGGGAGTGCGCCAGGTCGGTACGGGTAACGATGCCAACAGGCTGTTCATTATCATCGACAATCGGCAAACGGTTGATCTGCTTATCAGCAAAAAGAGCTGAAATGCTGCCGATGGTCATCCCTGGAGCCCCCGTTACCGGTGGCTTTGTCATGATGTCGCTAATGGTCCTGTTATGTAATTTGCCGATCATGCAGCTCTTGTTATTCAGGCAATGGGTGGCTATTTGCATAAAGGAGGGCGTAGCACCAACCCCCATCTCCCTGAGGAAATCCTTTTCGGACACAACACCAACAATCCTTTTTTCGCTGTTTACAACAGGGGCTCCTGATATCTGCTTTTCAGCAAGCAGACCGGCAGCATGAACGAGAGTCATCTCTTGATCAATCAACACCACCTCTTTGGTCATGATGCTAGCGGCGTTCAGGGTGTCAAACAGCCGTTTAATAGCCAAAGCATAGGCTGTTTGGTACACTTCTTTGAAATCGGCGGGCGTAATGTCGATATAGCCAGGGATCCGTTTCATGGCCTCGATTACATCATGCTCGGAAATATCTAACGGGAGACTCTCTCCAGTACGTTTTTCTCTCATTATTTCCCTTTCCTTTTATCGTGCCAGCACTATGCCCCAGGCAGGAGAACAGCAATTATCCTCGTACACTCGTATCTACTGAAAGTAAATATCGTCTTCTGCAGTTAAAACATTATTTTTCAAAAGGTAATTGACTCAGGTCATATTATTGCAGATTGTCCGGTTACGGAAAACCGCAGATATAAATCAACTTGGATAATTTCTTTGCAATGGTGATTGCCCAGGAGACATTTATCTTTGTGGAAATACGGGTATCTCGCTAGGAAACTTGAAGGGGTATGGCAGTATTTGACCAGAATAGGGCTGGATTTTGAGCAAATAATAGCCTACAGAAGCAAAAGAATTTCTTTTTGCTTCTGTAGAAAACTATAGGATACCTTGAAAAATTGCTTTTTCTTCCAATATCTACGTTAGTAGCCTATAATCGGGAATTGGTGTTACGATGGGTTATATTGACCAAAGTGAACAAAATCTGCTATGGCTTTTCGCTTTGGGGCAGATGGAGCATGGTCTGGGTAGCCTAGTGGTATTAAGGCAACAAGTTCACAACCATCAGGAACACCTAGAAGTTTCTCTGCCTGTGCATGATCAAACGAGCCGACAATGACGGTTCCAAGTCCAATCTCACTGGCTTTCAGACAGATGTTTTGGCTTACCAGACCAAGGTCATAGAGAAACCAGTGCTGATACCTGGTCACTTGCTTATTGTTATAATATCCTGATTTTCCAGGGGTCCCACAGACAGCAATAACGACTGGAGCATTCTCTACACATTTAGTAGCAGGATTTTTAGCTGAAAGCAGGCTAGCCAGCTTTTTTTTATCTTCAACATCCTCGACTACAACGAGCTCGCAACACTGTAAATTCCCCCATGAAGGAGCCCATCTGGCAGCTTCAAAAATCTGCGTCAGCTTTTCAGCTTCAACGGCTTTATCCTGAAACCGCCTGATACTTCTTCTATTTGTTATTAAATCATCCATTTATTTTTCTTCCCCAAAACAATATTCGATTACATTTATGAGCAAACAGCCCAGAATCAGCTCAACTCTGAGGTTCATGCAAACTGCCTTAGTATTTCCCGGGAAATTATCAATCTCTGTACTTCACTGGTTCCTTCGTAAATGGTTGTTATACGAACATCCCTCGTGTATCTCTCTATCGGGAAATCACTGGTATATCCATAGCCACCAAAAATTTGCATTGCCTCATAACATGCTTTGTTTGCCGCCTCGGTCGTAAAAACCTTGGCCATAGACGCTTCTTTAGAAAAGGACCGACCTTGCTCTTTTTTGAAAGCGGCATTCATAAGCAGTAATCTTCCACCTTCAAGTGCGGTGTACATATCAGCTATTTTCCACTGAATTGCCTGAAACTCTGAGATTTTTTTCCCAAATTGCGAACGTTCCAGAGAGTACTTTGTTGCAGCATCCATTGCGGCTAAACCGACTCCAAGAGCAAGAGATCCAATGCCTATTCTCCCACCGGCGAGTTCCATAACAGCAACCCGAAAGCCATCGTTGAGTTTACCCATAACCGCACCTGCCGGAATGCGACAATCCTGAAAAAGCAGTTCATTGGTAGCAGAAGCGTGTTGTCCCATTTTATCTTCTTTTTTACCAACAACCAGGCCCTCTGTGCCTGCTTCAACAAGGAACAGGCTGATACCTTTACCTTTGGGGGCGCTGGAATCGGTCACAGCCCATACCACAAAGACCCCGGCACAGGAACCACTGGTGATAAAAATCTTTGATCCGTTCAGTACCCATTCATCACCATCTTTCACTGCGGTAGTGGTCATGCCTGCGGGATCTGAACCGGCACCAGGTTCAGTCAGAGCAAATGCACCTGCGGGGTACTGACCAGTGCAAATTTTTTCAATATACTTCTTTTTCTGTTCCTCATTACCTAACGCCTGAATTACTTCACAGACCATATTATTTACAGAAACCGTCACCGCCGTTGAAGCACATGCCCGGGCAATTTCTGTCATGGCAACGCTGAATGCTACAACTCCTGCTTCGGATCCGCCGTACTCGTCCTGAATATTGAGCCCCATGAACCCCAACTCTGCCAATTTTTTCAGGTTATCATAAAATATCTGGTCGTCACCACCCTTGTCGAGTTCTGCAGCCGCAGGTTCCAACTCGGCCGTGGCAAATTCACGGGCGGTATCCTGTATAAGTTTCTGTTCTTCAGTGAGATCGAGATTCATTGTCATTCCCTTCTGTTACTACCTAAATCCTGCTTAAAAAACCATTCAAGAGGTAATGTGCGCAAGACTTTGATATTTCTATTTTTTATCAAAATTGATGGTGTCGTAAAAACTATATTTTGCTAATTTTCCGTCATTCCCGCGCAGGCGGGAATCTAGTTATTTCAATACGTTCTGGATTCCCGCCTACGCGGGAATGACGGAGCAGGAGATTTTTTACAAGTTAAGCAAAATTGGCTTGACGTTTCTCCAGAAAAGCAGCCATCCCTTCTTTTTGTTCCTCATTTGAAAAACAGAGAGCAAAAAGATCAGCCTCATAGCCACATCCTCTGGCCAGGTCCATCTCGACACCATTGTTAACAACCTCCTTGCAAAGACGTACTGCTGCAGGACTGCGTGAACAGATGGTCGCTGCAAGCTTCCGGCATTCGTCCAACAGAATATCCTGAGGATAAATTCGATTCACCAAGCCAATCCTGAGTGCTTCCTGGGCATCGATTATATTTCCACTGAACAGAAGCTCGTTGGCCAAGCCTTTACCTATCAACCTTGGTAGTCTCTGGGTGCCGCCAAAACCGGGAATCACCCCGAGATTCACCTCAGGTTGACCAAATTT
>WTAT01000075.1 GCA_013139415.1 Desulforhopalus sp. | reverse complement strand
GTTTCGCTGTTGGAAAGAACGAACGAAATATGATGAAATTAAATACCTCAAAGCACTTAAAAAATCAAATTCACCTTTATTAGCATTTGTCTAAATTTAACTTGACGGAACAACTCAGAAGTCTAGTTCTTGTGTTTTTCAATGTTTACAATAAATGACAGACAAAATTAATACACTAAAAGGATCATAATATCATTAAAATCCTATCCTAAATTCTAGTTAAGATGATAATGATTATTATGATATTGTATAGAAGAAAACACTACTGTATGGTTGGTGAAGAAATTTCGCCTTATCCACCTCGTAATTATCCATTGCGATATAGCCAGTCGAGAAAAATATTCTATAAAGATTTTCAGCAAAGAACCTGCGCAAATGAAAAGATATCCGTCAATAGATCTGGGCCTCTGCAGTGACTGCAGGGGGTGTATTGAAATTGCCCCTCAAGTTTTTAGATATAACCCAGCCACAGGTTTGATGGAGGTCATTGAGCTCGCGGAGTATCCAGGTGATCTTGTGGATGAGGCGATAAAAAATTGTCCAGAGGATTGTATTTTATGGGAGGTAGACGATTGACGTCCGCTCACTTGCCTCTCTCAATAGTTTTTATCCAATAGTTTTCATCCTATAGTTTTCATCCTATAGTTTTCATCCTATAGTAGTTTCTCAATATTCATCGTCTTATAATCGTATGGTCAAAATATATTGTTAGAGGACTTTCGTATATCGGTCGTCGAGCTGAAGGGTAGATAAAAACAATCAATTCTGGTAATATGGCCGCGTTCCTATGATTCAACCAGGTCTTAATATTTCATGGATGAGCCCGTTGATTTACGGCCTTTCGGAGTCTGCGCTTACCTGCCCGATCTCCGCGTTATGTGAAAAAATAATCCTCGAAATATCAACTATATGTCTCCGGTTATTTTTTCCACATGCCTTGATATCGAACGAAAATTCTCATAAATCAACAGACTCATGGATATACCATTTCAGCTTATTTCGCAGTTCCAGCCTTCCGGTGATCAGCCGGACGCCATCAAAATGTTGTGTGATGGAGTTCTCTCCGGCATTAAAGGCCAGGTCCTGCTTGGAGTGACGGGGTCAGGAAAAACATTTACCATGGCCAATGTTATCAAGCAGGTGCAGCGGCCAAGTCTGATTATAGCACCCAATAAAACGCTGGCCGCCCAGCTTTTCAGCGAATTTAAAGAGCTTTTCCCTCACAATGCAGTAGAGTATTTTGTTTCGTATTACGATTATTATCAGCCGGAAGCCTATATTCCCCAGTCTGATAGTTACATTGAAAAGGATTCCTCTATAAATGATGCCATTGATAAAATGCGCCACTCGGCAACTCGGTCCCTGCTTACTCGCAGAGATGTTCTTATAGTTGCTTCAGTTTCCTGTATCTACGGTCTTGGCTCCCCTGATGAATACAAAAATATGCATCTGTTTCTCCAAGCAGGGGATGAGTATCCTGTGGAGGACATCCAGCGCCGCCTGGTCTACATGCAGTATGAACGAAATGACGTCTCCTTTCATAGAGGGACATTCAGGGTGCGAGGTGATGTGCTGGATATTTTTCCTGTCCACGAAGAGGATAAATCTATACGTGTTGAGTTTTTCGGGGATACTGTTGAGGCTATTGCTATCATCGATCCGCTGCGGGGGGTGGTGCTGGAGCACCTTGAAGAGTATACGGTTTTTCCAGGCAGCCATTTTGTTACCTCAAAGGATCGCTTGCAAGGTGCCTGCGAGACAATCAAGACGGAGCTTGGGGAGCGCCTGGATTCATTTTACCAAGAGAATAGATTGGTGGAGGCTCAGCGTCTTGACCAACGTACCATGTTTGATCTTGAAATGATTCAGGAATTAGGATACTGCAGCGGGATTGAGAATTACAGCCGCCATTTAACAGGTAAAAAGCCAGGCGTTCCGCCCCCCAACCTGTTGGATTATTTTCCTGAGGATTATCTACTTTTTATAGATGAGAGTCATGTCGCTATCGGGCAGCTGAACGGTATGTACAACGGTGATCGGTCGAGAAAGACAACCTTGGTTAATTATGGTTTTCGACTGCCTTCAGCGCTTGATAACCGGCCTTTGCGGTTTGATGAATTTGTAGGACGTGTCAATCAGGTCATCTACGTTTCGGCAACACCGGGGCCCTATGAGTTAGATCAGGTTCAGGGCAGGGTGGTCGAGCAGGTTATCAGGCCGACTGGACTCCTTGATCCGAGAATCGAGGTACGACCAGCCACCAGCCAGGTCGACGATCTCCTCGAAGAAATACGACTGCGTGCAGACCGGGGTGAAGCTGTGCTGGTGACAACGCTAACCAAGAGAATGGCGGAAGATCTCACTGACTATTATGAAAATATCGGCATACGGGTCCGCTATCTTCACTCTGATATTAAAACCCTCGAACGTATCGAAATTATACGGGCTCTGCGGAACGGTGAGTTTGACGTGTTGGTCGGTATAAATCTTTTACGGGAGGGGTTGGATATCCCCGAGGTCTCTTTGGTGGCGATTCTCGATGCTGATAAAGAAGGTTTTCTCAGGTCCGAAAGATCACTTATTCAGACTTGTGGCCGTGCTGCCAGGAATGCAGACGGCCTGGTGATCATGTACGCAGACAATATTACCGGCTCCATGGGGTATACCATTGAAGAGACTGAACGTAGACGGAAAATACAGGAAAAGTATAACCGTCAACACGGTATCACTCCGCAAACTATCATTTCCGCAGTAAAGGATTCAATGCAGCAGCACTTGCATGACTCCGGATACAAAGCGGAAGATTTTGGTGAGACATTGCTGGCGATTGCCGAAGAACTGCCGATGTTTTCATCGATGAAAGAGTTGGAAAAGGAAATCAAAAAACTGGAAAAAGAAATGCACCTGGCTGCAAAGGAGCTGGCATTTGAGAAGGCTGCGGAGTTACGGGATCGAATAAAGAAAATTCGTATGCTGGAGATTGAAATAGGATGACTGAGGGGAAATTGCATAATTTGTTGCTCCGCCTAGTACCACAGATTTTCGCATGGTTAATGCGTGGGTGGTTTCGTAGCTGCAGGGTGGTCCTGCATAATGAAGAGAATTGTTTCAGTTCGGAAGAAAGAAATAAAACGGGTATTGCCTCCTTTTGGCACTATTCGATAATTTATATCCTGTATCATATGAGGGAATATTCCGCGACCGCTATGGTCAGTGCCAGCAGAGACGGTGACTACATAGCCCGGTTGGCCGAAGAACTCGACTTTGATACGGTTCGGGGGTCAAGAAACAACAAAGGAGTCGAGGGCCTGAAAGCAATGTTACGGGCGATTCGAAAAGGAAATAGTGCGGCGATTGTGGCGGATGGCTCCCAGGGGCCACCCAGGGTCTTACAACCAGGGGCCATTCTCCTTGCTTCAAGGACTGGGGCACCGATTATCCCGATGGTTTTTGCAGCGTCCAGTTATTTCGCTATCAATTCCTGGGACAGGACCATTATTCCCAAACCCTTCTCCCGTATAGATTTCTATTATGGTGAACCTATTTTCGTTTCAGCAAAATTAAAGCCGGAAGAGGTTGAGGTGTATCGATTGCATCTTGAAGAACAACTGAATGAACTTTACACTAAGGCCTGGGGACGATATGGAAAGAGTAAGCATTGAGATTTTAAACCGTTCTTTAAGGTATGTGCACTGCCACTCAGGAGAGTTGGCTGGCGATAGACGAGATAGAGGATTGTGAGAATGGGAAAAAAAGGGCTGGTGGTTGCCGGGCTTGCCGGAGGATCAGGTAAAAGTGTTGTGTCTGTAGGCATTACCGCCGCACTTGCCAGGCAAGGCCGAGGGGTTGTACCATTTAAAAAAGGACCAGATTATATCGATGCAGGATGGCTGCAACTTGCCGCTGGGAGAAGATGCTATAATCTTGATCCATTTCTTATGACGAAAGATGCCATTCAACGATCTTTTGCCATACATTCAAATGATGCTGAACTTATCATTGTGGAAGGCAACAGAGGGCTATACGATGGTGTTGACGTCAAAGGAGGGTATTCCACAGCGGAACTGGCGGTGACTTTGAATTTACCGGTGATTCTGGTGGTCAATTGTACAAAAACGACCAGAACCGTAGCCGCTATGGTTCTGGGATGTCAACAATTTGATAAACGACTCGATATAAGAGGTGTTGTTCTCAATCAGATAGCGACGAAACGTCAGCGTCTTCTTGTCACTGAATCAATTGAGACCTATACCGATATTCCGGTACTTGGTTCGATACCACGGTTGAAACGAGATATTTTTCCTATGCGGCATTTGGGGATGGTTCCCCATCAGGAATATACGGATAGTCATGGGGCGCTCGACTTTCTTGTCGATTTAGTCGCAGAAAATGTCGATCTTGACCGGGTTGAGGCAGTCATGGGACCCGTTCCGGAGCCTGCTGCAACTGCTACAACTGCCTTGGAGGAACAGAGTAAATTGACTGTCACCACGCTCCCGAAAATGAAAATCGGCATTCTGCAGGACGCGGCTTTTCAGTTTTATTATTCAGAGAACCTGGAAGCACTGGAAAAGGCAGGTGGACAACTGATTTACGTGAATGCAATGCGTGATTCCGCACTGCCCGAGCTTGACGGGTTGTATATTGGAGGTGGTTTCCCCGAGACGAGTGCCAGGGAACTGGCGACCAATACCAGCTTCCGGCAATCGATCAAGAAAGCGGCAGAAAACGGTCTTCCAATCTATGCCGAGTGTGGCGGCCTGATTTACCTTGGCAACTCAATTGTGCTCGACGGGGAAGAATTTCCGTTAGTAGGGATTTTTCCCATACGTTTTGGGATGTCTGTAAAACCACAGGCCCATGGCTATACGATTTTTCATGTTGATAAACAAAATGCTTTTTACAGCCTGGGAACAGAGGTGAAAGGGCATGAGTTTCGCTACTCGAAAATTCTCGACTGGCAGGGATCACCGGATCAACTGGTTCTGAAAATGGACCGTGGACACGGATTTATGAATGGTCGTGATGGTTTAACCTATAATAACGTTTTGGCTTTGTACACCCATGTCCACGCTGATGGTACACCCGATTGGGCTGGTAATTTTGTTCGGCGATGTCGAACGGCAAAGCTAGTAAAACATGACCCTTTGTCGGAATCGGACAGAAAATAATCAGTGGGAAGTCGTGGAACCGATAACTTTCAGACTGATTTCTTTTTGTTTTTCTTCGCTTGGGGCTGGTTCAACCCAGTGAATAAATGATTCTTTAGTGCGCATAAAGCTACCATTGTCTTCTTTGCACTTTTCACAAATGCTTTCCGCCTGATCCCGGTACATAATGATTTCTGAAGCCGGGTCACCATCTTTTGATACAGCTGCCATTTTTCTGCAGCCGCATTCCAGGCGAACCACCACTATGCCAATACCGTCTGGGCTACCCTCTATAATACCTTCTATCATAGCCTGTTCCCGTTTTTCTGCCTGGAGTATCTTTTTTGTTTTTTTTTCTTTCATGAGATAAAAATAGTTGTCATCATTATGGGCATTCGCATTTTATATCGGTACCGCCCTTTAATCCTCTTCATGGAGGTATGGGAAAAAGAATGTGCACTATATAAAAAAAATCGAGCTCAGGTCAAGAGTTATTAAAGACATTTTTACCCGCAAATATGTCTGGTTTACAGTGGAATCTTTTGAAATATTGCTTTGTATAGAGAAAAATATATTATTAGTTTCCTTGAAATTAGAAAACCTTTTTTCTTGACAAAAAACTGGCCGTGAATTAATGCAATATGTCATGTGACAACGGGATCAAAATGATGCTCGGATTGCCGGAGAAGTATTATAAATACTTCTTTTTAAACTCTCATTTGATGGAGGTAGTTCATGTTTGAAGTATTGGTTGATAAAGATAAGTGTAGCGGCGACGAAGAATGTGTAGCAGCATGCCCAGCTCAGGTTTTCGAGATGGTAGACGGTAAAGCAGAGGTAGTAGAGCCCGATGAGTGTCTCGGATGTGAGACCTGTGTTGAAGTATGTCCAGAGGGCGCAATCGTAGTAAACGAAATGTAATACCCGTTTCTCGATTTTTAAAAGAACAAGCCCATCTCCTTTTAGGAGATGGGCTTGTTCTTTTTATACACATTGCGAGTTGTAAATGGTAAAAGGTTTGTCTCGATTCAAGCCGGGGGTAAATAGACGCACCCATCTTTTTATGTCTGCGATTCTCTGGACAGCCATTGGTTTATTGTTACTTACCAAAGGTGCATTCCGACTCAGCCAGCTTGGTGACTGGCAACCCCTTTTAGTGGCTCTTGCAGTTCTTGCTGGTAGCCTTAAAGCGTATTTTATCCTTGATAAAGCTGCCCGAAGGGGAATTAGCCGTATTCTCACTTTCGAGGAAGGGACCTGCCTTGGGGCAGTATACTCTGTAAAAACATGGATAATGGTATTGTGCATGATGGGTATGGGTGTTATCTTGCGAAACTCTTCTCTTCCCCTTAGCTTACTCTGTTTTCTGTATATCACTATAGGTTGGGCGTTGCTGGTGTCCAGCAGGCTCGCCTGGAGGGCATGGCTGAAAGGAAAATAATTTTTTCCCTAATAATTTTTTCCCTATTTGTTACCGGTATGTATAATAACTCATTCAATTGTATAAAGGTTCACTGTAAGGCATTAGAGAACAACTATACCTTTATCCAAAAAACGGCAGGCGCAGGGATTCCGGTCATGGCCATGGTCAAGGCGGATGGATACGGGCATGGTATGGTGATGGCTGCAAAGGCTTTTGAGCGGGCCGGATGTGCGACGTTCGGGGTCGCTGAGTTGTGTGAGGCCGTTCTTTTGAGGCAGGCGGGCATACCCGGCGATATTTATGTGACAATTGGTTTTTCCGAAGAAGATGCCGGGGCTATTTTTCAATATGATTTGATCCCGGTCATTTACAGCTATGAGGCGGCTCAGGCCCTTTCGAAGAAAGCTGCTGCCTTAGGACAGAAAATTGGTGTCCATGTTAAAGTCGATTCCGGAATGGGGCGACTGGGGCTTTTCCCAACAGATTTATCGACCTTTGTAGATTCTATTTCAGGTCTGCCTGGGATTGAAATTGCAGGGGTAATGAGTCATTTCCCAGAGTCTGATAATCCGGCTGTAAAGAGCACAATAAAAAATTTTGAAATGTTTTCTGCTGCCTGTCGTGGCTTGAAAAACAGATTCGCAGGTATAAGTCATATTGCCAATTCTGGAGCAGTGCTTAATTTTCCCGACACTTATTGTGATATGGTGCGGGCCGGAATTGCTTTGTATGGCTACCATCCGGCAGGTCGAGTTGGCTCTCTGAAACTGGATGCCGGAAATTTAATCCCGGCCATGTCCTTTGTCTCGCGAATTCTTCAGGTGAAGACAGTTCCTGCTGGAACATGGATCAGCTACGGTCATACCTGTCAAACTGAGCAGGAAACCAGGCTTGCAGTACTCCCCGTAGGGTACGAAGACGGCTATTCGAGACTGTTGTCAAACAGGGGACAGGTACTGATCCAAGGTCATCGTGTACCGATTTTGGGTAGAATTTGCATGAATATGTGTATGGTTGATGTAAGTGGTCTTGAGGGTTTGAAGGCTGGCGATGAGGTCATTCTGCTCGGTCGACAGGGCCAGGAAAACATCACCGCCGATGAAATAGCGGCAGAAATGGGCAGTATAAGTTATGAGGTTCTCTGCCTGCTGGGAAATAATAATCAACGAAAATATATTGAGTAGACACCAATGATCCGTTCACAAGTAAAAAAGGTGCTTGACGACTGTTTTGATCAAGGCGCTGCAGAGGGGTTATGGACAGGCGATGCCGCTGGTAAATTTACCGTCGAATTACCCAAACATGAAGGGCAGGGTGATTTTTCCACCAATTTCGCTTTAGTGCTGGCCGGAATTGAAAAGAAAAACCCCAGAGAGCTTGCTCAGACCATAGCCGAAAAATTATCGAGCCAAACTGATCTCATAGATCGAGTAGAGATTGCCGGACCTGGGTTTGTCAATATCTTTATTAATCATGACGTATGGCGTAGGCTGATTCCTGAGATTATTGAGCAGGGAGCTGCTTTCGGAAAAAGTCAGGTCGGATCTGGACGGAAGGTGATGGTGGAGTTTGTCAGTGCCAACCCCACCGGCCCCTTAAGCATAGGCCATGGTCGCCAGGCGATCCTGGGGGATTCCATCGCCAGATTGCTGGAAGCTACCGGTCATGATGTATTCCGGGAATATTATTATAATGATGCCGGCAGGCAGATGAGAGTACTCGGCGAGTCAACCCGCGCCAGATATCTTGAGTTGCTCGGAGAAAAGTTTTCGTTTCCTGAAGATGGGTATCAGGGCCAATATATAATCGACATCAGTCAGTCGCTCGTCGATGAACAAGGGGATTCTCTGAAAGACCACGAGGATGTTACACCGTTCAAAGAGCAAGCCGAGAAACATATTTTCAAGGACATTTCCTCAACGCTCTCGCGGATGGGGATTGTTTTTGACAATTATTATAATGAACGTTCTCTGTATGACAACGGGCATATAGATGATGTGGTATCCGAGCTGAGAGCTAAGGGCTATGTCTACGAGCAAGATAATGCGGTGTGGTTTAAGACAACAGCTTTTGGGCAGGAGCAGGACCGGGTCATTATAAAGAGTAGTGGTGAACCTACCTATCGTCTGCCGGACATGGCATATCACCGGGAAAAATTTCGGAGAAACTTCGACTGGCTGGTAGATATATTTGGTTCCGACCATATAGCAACGGTGCCGGATGTGCTCGCCGGGGTGAAGGCTTTAGGCTATGATCCAGACAAGGTGACAGTGGTCTTGCATCAGTTCGTGACTCTTACCCGGGATGGTAAACAGGTGAAAATGTCTACCCGAAAAGCGAACTTCGTCACAGTCGATGAATTGCTTGATGAGGTTGGTGTTGATCCGGTCAGGTTCTTTTTCATGATGCGTAAGGCGGACAGTCAGCTTGAGTTTGACCTGGAACTGGCAACAAAACAGAGTCAGGAAAATCCTGTTTACTATGTTCAGTACGGCCATGCCCGACTTTGTGCCATCCTGCGTCAGGCTGCAGAGAGGGGTTTTACCGAACCGGTATTTGATGTTGCCGACTCTTTGCTCCTCAAAGAGCCTGAAGAACTAAAGCTGCTAAAGGCCATGTCAACCTTTCCCACCACCATAGAAGGCAGCGCACTGGAACTGGCACCGCATAAGATCATCTTTTACCTCATGGAGCTTGCAGGACAAT
Source organism: Desulforhopalus sp. (assembly GCA_013139415.1). GTDB lineage: Bacteria > Desulfobacterota > Desulfobulbia > Desulfobulbales > Desulfocapsaceae > Desulforhopalus_A. The sequence continues at coordinate 5,552 of WTAT01000075.1, read as the reverse complement.
TGCATAGCTACTATAACAAGCACAAAGTGATAACTGACGATATCCCGCTTAGCCGGGCCAGGCTCTGCATGATAAGGGCACTCCAGGTGGTTCTGAAAAATGGTCTTGATATGGTAGGCCTCTCAGCTCCGACAAGAATGTAAGGTGGACACATCGGATGGCAGTGAGGCGGAAACCCCAGGTTAAAAAACTCAAATTTGAATTGACGAAGAGTGCGGTCGCAGGGATCGCTGTGATAGCTTTTTGTCTCTTTCTCTGGATGTTTTTGCTTGGGGTTTGGGCCGGGCAGTCACTTTTGCTTCCATCATACGGACAAAACGGGGTTGTTGCCGAGGAGCCTGTTAAAAAAATCGGGCCTCTTGTGATTCGTGCAGAAAAAAAGGTTATCAAAAAAGTAAAATAGATGACATCTTTAAATGTGACGGAGCAATCTTGCTCCTGGCCACGGATTTCTGTGCATTAAACGGCCAGGGGTTAATATTTTGACCTTACAATAAATATCTGAAGACGGTTTTACGGACCAATACTAACGGCAGAATATAATGATAGGAAAACTACTCACAAAGGTTTTTGGAAGCAGTAACGAACGGTATCTAAAACAGCTAAATCCTATCGTTACGCGGATCAATGAGCTGGAAAAGGATATCCAGCCTCTCGATGATGTTGCACTGGTAGCAAAAACCGGTGAATTCAAACAGCGACTTGAAAAGGGAGAGCCCCTGGATGATCTTTTGCCGGAAGCCTTCGCAGTCGTGCGCGAGGCGGGAAAACGGGTCCTTGGAGAGCGTCATTACGATGTACAGCTGGTAGGTGGAATAGTTCTGCATCAAGGGAAAATTGCTGAGATGAAAACAGGGGAGGGAAAGACATTAACTTCAACTTTGCCTGTTTATCTCAATGGGTTGACGGGAAAAGGGGTACATGTGGTCACCGTCAATGATTATCTTGCTGCCCGTGACAGTGAATGGATGGGGCAGGTGTATACTTTTCTCGGAATGAGTTTTGGTAAAATTATTCACGGCTTAAACGATGACGAACGCCGCATTGCCTATGGTGCCGATATTACCTATGGAACCAACAATGAATTCGGCTTTGATTATCTCCGTGATAATATGAAGTTTGACCTCGTTGATTTTTGTCAGCGGGGATTTAACTTTGCTATTGTTGATGAGGTCGATTCAATTCTTATTGATGAGGCACGGACTCCTCTCATTATTTCTGGTCCGGCAGATATCTCCACCGATCTCTATAAAAATGTTAACCGGATTATCCCTAAATTTAAAAATGATGAGCATTATACCGTCGATGAGAAAGCAAGGCAGGTTTCTTTGACCGACGAGGGTGTTGCTCTTGGGGAAAAACTGCTTGAGGTGGAAAATCTCTACGATCCGACCAGTATTGAAAAACTTCATCACCTTAACCAGGCCTTAAAAGCCCACGTCATTTTTAAAAATGATGTGGACTATATTGTCAGGAACAATCAGGTTATCATTGTTGACGAATTTACCGGTAGAACCATGGAGGGGAGGCGGTACAGTGACGGACTGCATCAGGCACTGGAGGCTAAAGAGAAAGTTAAAATTGAGCAGGAGAACCAGACACTTGCCTCGATTACCTTCCAAAACTATTTCCGGATGTATTCAAAACTCGCTGGTATGACCGGTACAGCCGATACAGAAGCCCCAGAGTTTAAGAAAATTTACAACCTTGATGTTGTGGTCATGCCAACCAACCAGCCAATGGTTCGTGACGATTACGCCGATGTTATTTATAAAAACGAGGCGGCGAAATATCGGGCGGTGGTAGGAGAGATCAGTGATCTGCACGAGGCAGGAAGGCCGGTTCTGGTTGGTACCATTTCCATCGATGTATCGGAAAAGATTTCCGTTATGCTGAAGAAAAGTAAGATAGAGCATGAGGTGTTGAATGCCAAGCATCATGAGCGAGAAGCGGAGATTATCGCCGGTGCGGGACAACTGGGTAAGGTGACAATTGCCACTAACATGGCCGGTCGCGGAACGGATATCAAGCTGGGGGAGGGGGTAGTTGGGGTTGGTGGCCTGCATATTCTCGGAACATCGCGCCATGAATCCCGCCGCATCGACAACCAGTTACGTGGTCGTGCCGGTCGTCAGGGGGATCCCGGGTCCTCAAGATTTTTCCTGTCTCTTGAAGACGATTTGTTACGTATCTTTGGTTCAGGCCGCATTACAGGCATCATGGACAAGCTTGGCATGGAGGAGGATGAACCAATCGAGCACAACATGATATCCCGGGCCATTGAGAATGCGCAGCGAAAGGTTGAGGGGCATAACTTTGATATCCGGAAACATCTGCTTGAATATGATGATGTCATGAACAAGCAGAGAGAGGTTATCTACCAACAGCGCTGGGATGTCCTGAATAAGTCTGAAGTGAGTGAGGTTGTCCAGGATATGATCGATGACCTTGTGGACGATGTCACTGGAGAATTCTGTCAGGATCGAATTGATTCCGCGGAATGGGATTGGGATGGATTCAAGATCCGTATGGGTGAAGAGTTCCACCATGTGCCTGAATGGTCAGGGGATGAATTGGTTGGCTTGAAACTGGAAACTTTCAGAGAAAAGATTCTTGACTTTGTCCGAGAGGCATACAAAACCCAGGATGAAGTCAATGGTCCAGAGACCCAACGGCAGCTTGAGAAGTTGATCCTGCTGCAAATTGTCGACAGCCATTGGAAAGATCATCTCTTGTCCATGGATTACCTGAAAGAAGGAATTGGCTTACGTGGTTACGGTCAGAAAAATCCTCTCAATGAATACAAACGTGAAGGGTTTGAAATGTTTGGTCATATGGTTGAGACAGTGAAGTCGCAGGTTGTGTCAAGCCTTATGAGGGTCCGGGTCGTTCGGGAAGACGATGTGGAACGGTTGGAAGAAGAGAGGCGTAGGCGTCATGAACAAGAGCAGATGCGCTTGAATAAAGTGGCTGGGGGGACTGAAACACAACCCGCTCAACCGGTTCGGCGCGATGCGGAAAAAGTTGGCAGAAATGCTCTCTGTCCCTGCGGATCTGGGAAGAAATATAAAAAATGCTGTGGTAAAGAGGTGTAGATGCTTGCCGAGAGAGGTTATCCTCCAGCATAGGACAAAACTGGATATTTTGTATAAAACGGGCCAACGGATGCTGCTATCCGCTGACCCGTTTTTTTGTTTTTAGCCGTGGAGTTGATCCGGCTGCATGAGATTGTCTTCCATATGCTTGAGTTCATCGATGCCGGAGACTACTATCTCCGGATTTGGGGCAAGTTCATCTGCCCCTAGTTTGTCTTCGTAGTCCATCATACTGAGGATGTGTTTTATGCAGTTAAGCCGGGCTTTTTTCTTGTTATCCGAGCGGATAATTGTCCATGGGGAAATTGTCCGATTGGTTTCAGAGAGCATCTGGAATTTGCGAACGGAGTATTGATGCCAGTACTCTTGGGCTAAATTGTCAACTGGAGAGAGTTTATATTGCTTTAGCGGATCGATTTTTCGTGACTCAAAACGTTCATTCTGAATCTGTTTTGACACTGAAAAATAGAATTTGAACAGCTTTATTCCGTCTTTAACCAGCATTTCCTCGAACATCGGTACATCTTTTAGAAAACGTTTATTCTGCTCATCGGTGCAAAAGCCCATGACCGGTTCAACCATCGCACGGTTGTACCAACTGCGGTCAAAAATGACTATCTCACCAGCTGATGGAAGGTGTGTTATGTAGCGTTGAAAATACCATTGGCTCAGTTCCGTCTCATTAGGTTTTACCAGGGCGACGACTCTGGTGTTGCGTGGATTGAGGTGGGCGATAGTCCGTTTTATTGTTCCCCCCTTGCCGGCTGCATCCCGTCCTTCGAAGATAGCCAGAATCCGCTCCCCATTCACCTTTATCGAACTCTGCAGTTTCATGAGCTCAATCTGTAATTTTTTTAATTCTATTTCGTATAAAAGATGTTGGTTCTTAATCCAGATGGCGGTCTTTTGGTCACCTTCTTTGGTGTTGAGATTTTTAAAGGCGGTCTCTTCCAATAGTCTGGTTTTTTCTAACTTACTCTTTTCCTTTTTTGATGCTTTCTGTTTTGCCATACAAAGATCCTCGTGTTAAAGGGTGAGGGAAAAATTGTTCGGAAGTTTAGAAGGTTTCTTCTTTTTTATAAAGAATCCTGTTTTTTGGGGATGGTGTCTCGATACGATAACCAAACTTTCACATAAAATGCAAAGATCAATTCAGTTTCTTGCCCTTCAGAAACATCCTGGCGTATATTTCAGGGAGATTGCTTTTCCTTATTTTTAAGACAACTTCGTTAATTGCATAGGCAATCCTGAAGTGTTTTACTGTGATGGCATCAGCTGTAATCTCAAGTGTGGCACAGGACGCTCTCGGGTCACCGTCGAACATTCTGCCCACCGAGCCCGGGTTGATGAAGTGAACATTTGACAGAGTCTTGTAATATGGTGTGTGTGAGTGGCCTGTTACCACAATATGACAATTAGTCAGGCCAGCCAATTCCTGAAATCTGCTGTCCGGCGAATCAGCAAACAGGAATTCATCATGATTGGCAGGACTGCCGTGAAATATCCCAAGTCTCTTGCTGTGCTTTTTTTTTGTTTGTTCAGGTGGGCAGATCTTCAATTTACTAGTTTTAGCAAGTGAGAGAAGATAGCGCCGGCTTACTTTACTCAGCTCTTCTGCGGTGGAGGTGTACATAATACGTTTTTCCGGCTTCCCTGGTTTTTTAAATGATTTGCCCAAAAGGAGTTTGATTACTTTTCGATCGGTGTTGCCAAGGATGGAGATGGCCTGGTGTTCTGACAGCCAGCTTAGTGTTTCGTTTGGAAAGGGAGCATAGACAAGGGAGTCTCCGGAATTAATAATGTAATGGAAGGTCGCCGCATCTAGTTGTTGGTCGATAGCCTTGAGGGCAGGATAGTTTCCGTGGATATCGGATATAAGTAATATGCGTGTGGACATTAGAGTAGTGGCGAAACGAGTAATACTGTGTTCTCTTTGAATTTTTCCAAAGAGCCTCTTTTGGAGAAAAGATCTACGTCAAGCTCGGTCGACTGATTCAGGTACTCCTGTTGAATGGCGGACAATTCCTCGGTGAACGATTTACAGTAGATAAAAAGGGTGGCTTCAAAGTTTAGCCAAAAGCTTCTCATATCCAGATTTACCGAACCAAAGAGAGAGAAATCACGGTCGACGGTAATGGTCTTGGAATGAAGAAGGCCGCCATGGAAAAGAAAAATCTGAACACCTGAGTCGGCTAATTCCTGGTATCTCGCACGGCTGGCGTATTTGACCAGCAGAGAATCGTTGTTTCGGGGGATGATGATCTTAACGTTTACCCCTCTTTGGGCGGCAGCTTTAAGTGCAACCAGCAATGGTTCGTCCGGGATAAAGTATGGGGTGGTCATTACTAATTCCTGGCGGGCGGCGTAGATGGTGGTGAGGAGAAGGTTATGAATAGCATCCGGGACAAGACCCGGTCCCGAGGGCACAAGTTGGATTGCAGATTTTCCGGCAACAGG
>WTAT01000596.1 GCA_013139415.1 Desulforhopalus sp. | reverse complement strand
TATTGTATCCTTGCTTTGCTCATTCATGAGAGCTTTTCCATAAAGCAGATCCGTAAATGCTTTCCGAGATGGAAACTAAATACAAAAAACTCCTTTTTATTTACTGCACAACGGATTCACATACCTTATCAAAGCCAAACTATTGAGTTTATATTAGTAGATCATAATCATCAATCTTGAAACAGAATAGTGGTTTCAAAAGGATGATCAAGTAATTTCACTGGCAGCCAGACATCTCTCTTTCCCTTAAACGTACCTGAGATAGACCTGTTGTCTTAAAAGAACAGTAATTATAGCATGAGGTATATTGGAAGATTAAGAGCTGTGTATTATATTTACCGTAATGGATATACTACTTTCTCTCCACACCACATATTTTTCTTTAATAAACTGTACATACTCATGGGTTATAAGCAGTGGTGAGATACGACAAAATCTCTCTTTTTTTTCCAGGTAATGAAGCTGTCGTAAAAGTTATCGAGTTCTGAACGTAACCCTTCTGCAATCAAACGGAGATGTGGCCTACATAGTCACAACAGAGAAATGCTGAAGAAACTCAGTAAAATTAAGGGAATAAAAGGTAATGGCATCGACCTCTTGGCCCAGATAGTTGAGAAGATACCGGTAGCTACCTTTGTAATTGATCATCATCATCGTGTTGTACACTGGAACCGGGCATGTGAGATTATAACCGGTGTCTTGTCGGAAAACATTGTTGGAAGCACGCGAGCCTGGGAACCTTTCTATTCGGAAAAGCGGCCCGTAATGGCTGATCTCATTGTAGATGGCAAACTAGATCAAATTGAGCGATACTATCAGGGTAAATATCATCCATCTCCCATTCTGGAAGGTGCATGGGAAGCAGAACATTTCTTTCCCCATTTTCCGGGAGGAGGCAAGTGGCTTGCCTTCACCGCCGCCGCCCTTATGGATGATGATGGAAAAATTATCGGTGCCATAGAAACCCTTCGTGATATCACAGCCGAAAAAACAGCTGCAGCTGCCTTGCAAGAAAATGAGCATCTTCTTGGTGAAATTATTGATGGTTCTCCTGTGCCGATGTTCGTTCTCAATGCGCAGCATAAGGTCACCCATTGGAACAGGGCCTGTGAAGCGTTAAATAGCGTGCCGGCAAAGGATGTGGTTGGTACCAGTGATCAGTGGAAGGCTTTTTACCCAGCACAACGGCCAGTTATGGCTGACCTGGTAGTCGACAGGCAGGAAGATAAAGTTCCAGAATATTATGAAGGCATCTGCAATCGATCTCCTTTGATAAAGGGAGCATGGGAGGCCACTGCTTATTTCCCCCATTTCAAGTCCGGTCAGAAATGGCTCTATTTCACAGCAGTTCCCCTTTATGACCTGGACGGACATGTAGTTGGCGCCGTGGAAACACTGCAGGATGTAACAGAACGCAAGCAATATGAACATCAGTTGGAAACAAAGGCCAACTACGATACCCTGACGGGACTAGCCAACCGCAATCTGCTTAACAATCGTCTTCAGCAGGCCATCATCCTGGCAAAGCGTGACAACCACCAGCTTGCATTGCTCTTCCTCGATCTTGATAACTTCAAGCAGATCAATGACTCCCTGGGACACCTCACAGGTGACAAGGTCCTCCTGGCTCTTGGTCAACGAATAACTGAGTGCGTTCGTGAAGTAGACACTGTCGCCCGGATTGGGGGCGATGAGTATGTGGTTTTATTGTACGCTCCTGAAAGTGATAATCAGGTCACAACAATTGTACGCAGACTGCTGGATAAGGTAAGTCGGAAATTACCCATGGCAGGCAGAGAATTATATATTGGCTGCAGCATTGGCATCGCCCTTTATCCAAAAGACGGTGACACCCCGGAAACATTAATGATGTGTGCCGATACTGCAATGTATCGGGCCAAGGCGAATGATAAAGGGTGGTTCCGTTATTACTCCGAAGGGCTGACTCAGGAGGCGGCCCGGTGGATAGAATTAAAACAAGATCTCCATAATGCGTTAACAGAAAATCAGTTGGAGCTTTTCTATCAGCCCCAGGTTGAATTGCACTCAAAAAAAATAATCGGTGCTGAAGCTCTGGTTCGCTGGCATCACCCGACCATGGGGTTACTACTTCCGGATAGCTTTATTCCCATTGCTGAAGAAACCGGTCTGATTTTTCCTCTGGGTGATTGGGTTACTCAAACAGCGGTGGCTGAGGCATGTCACTGGGAGGCAGTAACCGGAGCTAAGCTGCGGATATCGGTTAATGTTTCAGCGAGACAATTCAGGCATCAGGAATTACTCGATATGCTTGACAGGGTATTGGAAAAAACCGGTTTTCTATCGATTAACCTTGAACTCGAGCTTACTGAAAGCCTGGTAATGAGCAACCCACACCAGACAGCAGCACGACTCAACGAACTCAAGAATAAAGGTTTTTCCCTTGCCATGGACGATTTTGGTACCGGTTACTCAAGCCTTGCATACATTAGACGCTTTCCTTTTGATATGATTAAAATTGACAAATCTTTTATCTGTGACCTGGGAAAAAATACTGAGGCTGAAGCAATAGTGAGTGCCATGCTCAATCTTGGCAAGGCACTCGGCTTGAGAATGGTTGCCGAAGGAGTGGAGACAGAAGAACAAAAATTATTTCTTGAGGCAAAAGGTTGCGACGAAATCCAGGGCTTTTTTTACAGTCAGCCATTACCTGCAGCGGCCTTTCTTGAGCTACTCAAAGCTCAAATGACAGGTAGTTGATAGGTAATCGCTTTAAATTTGAAAAAATCGGAATTCGATATGACATTTTTCGTATCGGAGTTTTGATATAATATGACAATAGATACTGCTGAGAAAAAACCCTTGAAAGGTATGCAACTCAATGGTGTACCAGGCGATCCCCTTTTATGATGGGCTGTGTGGCTGAAAAGACCATTCATCAAGGTGCCACACCAACATTGATTGTGCTCCCCATTGCATCAACTGACCTCGAAGCCTGAGTAAAATTTTATACTGGCTCTAGACCGAATTCATGCTGATATTTAAAGGGAGGCACTTTCTGACGGTACAACGTTTGAGAGATGGTGTGGTTAAATATTGCAGTGAGTAT
>WTAT01000507.1 GCA_013139415.1 Desulforhopalus sp. | reverse complement strand
CCTCGAAGGTAAGCGAAGACTCCGATATAGACTATATGCCTGCGGTAAAATTCTTCGCGCGCCTAGAATTTGAATGAATTTTCTAATTTTTCAAGGTCCCCATTTGTTTTTACAGCTTCAGGTTATCCAGGGCCTGGCTGATATCATTAATGAGATCCCTTACGTTCTCTATCCCAACGGACAGTCGGATAAGAGTGTCAGGTACATCCATTTGCTCCCTTTCCTCAGGTGAACAGTCGGAAAATATAGTTGAGGCCGGATGAATAATGAGCGTCTTGTTATCATTGATGTTGGTGGCTCGTCTTATCAGCTTCAGCTTGTTGATAAACCTGAAGGCCTCTTCTTTGCTGCCAAGCTCAAAACTGAGGACACCGCCATACCCGCCGTTGAACTGACGCCGGGCTAGCTCATGGAAAGAAGATTCCGCAAGTCCGGGATAGTTTACCTTTATCACCTCACCTCTTTGCTGGAGAAACCCGGCAATTCTCAGGCTGTTTTCACAGCTGGTCTTCACCCGAAGAAAGAGCGTTTCCAGCCCCAGGGTTTGCAGATACGCGCTCTGCGGGGCCATGCATGAACCAAAGTTGCGATGCACCTCCATGCGGAGCCGTGCCAGAAAAGCTCCCTGGCCATATTTATGATACTTTGTAAGTGCCGGATTCCTCCGCCAGTCGTAGGTGCCCAGGTCAACAACTGCACCACCGACGCTCGTAGCTCCTCCGGAGATGTATTTGGTTGTTGAATGAAGAACCAGGTGAGCCCCGAAATCTTTCGCCTTAAAGAGATACGGGGTCGTCACGGTGCCGTCTACCATGACAACCACTCCGTGTTGCCTGGCAATTTCAGCGATCTCATTAAAATCAGGCACAACCATTTGCGGGTTGGTAATGGTCTCAAGAAGGAGGATTCGTGTTGTTGGATCCACCGCCTTTTCAACCTCTTCCGGATTCCTGATATCGACAAATCTTGTCTCTACTCCGAAAGGTGTGAGGGTTTCCTTGAGAAGGGAGTAGGTGTTGCCGAAGAGGTGTTTTGAGGCAACGATACTATCGCCTTGCTGCAGCAGTGCCAAAAGGGTTGTGGAGAGTGCTGCCATACCGGATGAAAGGGCTATGGTACCCAACCCATCTTCTAGCAGGGTCAGCTTCTTTTCAAAATGATCTACTGTGGGATTGGTGATGCGTGAATAGGCGTGAGCCGGTTTTCTGTAAGTAAAGGCCAGCTCCATATCCTCAGCCCTGTCAAAATCAAAGGCCACTCCCGAATAAACGGGAAATCTGATGGCATTGTGAGCTTCATTTTGTGCTCCATTGCCATGCAAGGCGAGCGTTTCAAATCTTAAGTCTATATCTTTCATGCTTTCCTGAGCCTCCACCCATGAAATACAAAAATTCGACACTATCATTTTCTTGCAAGATGGTCGTAGTAAAGACATCCTTTGCAAGAATCTCCTGATTGAGTTCAACGGAAACCATGTCGGGAGACTCAATATCCCTCTCCTTCAACAACTCTGTTACAGTAAGGGGCTTACACATTTCAGTTTTTTCTCCGTTGATCATGATATACATCGCAATTCTCCTTTTGTTTGTTGTTCAACGCCGGCAATTATTAATGGGGTTTAACAACCATCAAATCTGATAGTCTATAATATGCTGATTACGTTTTGTTTTTTCTCGGTCCAGCAATTCCTTGAAATTGATGTTGTCGATGATAGCCGAGATTGCATCTTCAACCTCAACCCAGATATCGCGAAATACACAGACTGAGGCAAAGCTGCAGTTTTCCTTAAACCCCTCTGCAATACAGGAAATGGGGTGAATGGGGCCTTCGACGAACCTGACCACCTCACCGACAGATATCTCCTCTGGGGCCCTGGCAAGAAAATAGCCACCCTTAGGGCCCTGCTTGCTGAGAAGAAATCCTCCCTTTTTTAACAGGAGAAGCACCTGCTCCAGGAATTTGCGGGGTATATCCTGGGACTCGGCAATCTGTTTAATCTGGGCTGTGCTGTCAGGATAAATGCCTGAGAGGTGCAAGATGCTTTTTAATGAATAGTCCGTCTTGTGTGAAATATGCATTCCTTTAGCTCCTTTCCCTATAAAGTCTACCGGTAAAGTAGACTACTACATTGTGGCCGTCAATAGATTTTCCCAAAAAACCGTATGATACTCAGTCAAATTCCTGTATGTCGCTTATTTCTTAGTATAATATCAAGAATAGTGGTTGAGGCAGGTATAGTGTTACAGGCGACAGGATATCATGTTGAGTTATGGCCAGCCCACACTGGATCTGCTTATTCTTTGCTTAAAACGTGGGTGTGAGCTAAAGTTAGTATGGCACAATGTGGTATTTCAAAAGCACAACGGTCAACCAGGAGCAATGTTAAATGATCGTAAAAAAACTCAATTGTTGGGAATACAATAAATGCGGAAGAGAGCCGGCCGGCAAGAAAGTTGATGAGCTGGGAGTGTGTCCTGCTGCCGTTGATGCTTCGTTTGACGGTATCAATAGTGGTAAAAATGGTGGCAGGGTATGCTGGGCAATTGCAGGAACTTTTTGCGAAGGAGAGATACAAGGTGCCTTTGCTGATAAACGTGATTCCTGTGTGAATTGCGAGTTTTTCAAAATGGTTAATAGTGAGGATGAGGTAAACGATACTTCAACAAAATTGCTTAAATACCTCGTCGATACCACAAACAATTCATTTTTATGTGAACTTGTCTATAAACGGGTCAAAGCTGGTGAAAGATTTCTGATACAGGGGACTCAGGAAAAAACTGCCTATATCATTCAAAAGGGAACCTGCCTGTCAGTAGTAGAAAAAGATGGTGTATTACACCCCGTTGGCCATAGAGGCAAGGGAGACATAGTTGGAATTCGTGCTCTGTTTACCGGGGAACCACGCAGTGCTCATGTTGAAGCAGAGACAGATCTGCATCTATGGGTATTGAATAAGCACCAGATTGATAATATTTCCCGAAGTGATCCGGAACTGCTGTCACTATTAACAGAGATAGTGGCAAGACAATTTGACTCAAAACGGCCGGTTGCAGATAGGGAAATTGGGAAATATGTTGCAACTCATATCATCGGACGCGGGTCGTATTCGATTGTCTACAAAGCTGTCCATAAGGCGCTGAACATGCCAGTTGCAATAAAAATGATGCGGCACAATATGGTTGTTGATTCAGGTTTTCTCCTCAATTTCCATAAAGAAGCACGCATTATTGCCTCATTGAACCATGAGAATATTCTCGGTATTTATGACTATGAAGAACGCTATAAAACCGTGTTTATCATCATGGAATACCTTGAAGGAGAATCGTTGCAGGATCTTCTGCAGCGGCTCAGGGTTATCCCCCCGGCATTGGCAATCTCATATATTTATCAAATCTGTGAAGGACTTGCCTATGCTCATGAAAAAGGAATTGTCCATCGTGACATCAACCCTGCAAATGTGATGGTTCTTCCAAATGATCGTATTAAGATTCTCGATTTTGGCCTTGCATGTCATCTTGGAACAGAGGATGAACATATCGGAGGTGTCCTGGCATATCAAGCGCCGGAATTGCTTGAGGGAGAGGCAGCTGATCAACGCAGCGATATTTATGCTTTGGGAATTAGCGCATATGAACTTGTAACGGGACAAAAGCCTTTTGATGATAAGGAAATAAGTGAGATGTTTCGCCTGGGCACCTCTCGTAAAATTGGTGATCCTGCCCTGCTGGTACCGGATATTCTGCCGGAATTACGTGAGTTTATCCTGAAGGCATGCCAGCACGAACGAAAAAAACGTTATCAAAGTGTGCCTGAGGCAATAGAAACGCTGCGGCCTGCAATTTCACAGGGCATTAAGAAAGATTCAAATAATAGCGACAGAGGAAAACTAACAACGATTATTCTGCGATATGATCAAAAACAACAGGCGGCCCTCAACCGTTTGTTGACTGATTTCAGTATAAAAACAAATACGATTGGTGTAGATCTGAAACTCGTGGATTTAAGCGATTAGTTTGAGTTCGCACATGGAAAATACCACAAGAGGGTTCGGTATGAAACCACCAAAGCTAAATTGTTGGGAATATAAAAAATGTGGCAGAGAGCCCGGTGGAAATAAAGCGGATAAAGATGGAATCTGTCCGGCGGCAGCCGAGAAGACATTTGATACCTTTAATAATGGTATTAACGCCGGCCGGGCATGCTGGCTGGTGGCAGGGACCTTTTGTGACGATCAGGTTTCAGGAACATTTGCTGAAAAAATTGATACCTGCAGGAATTGTGATTTTTATAAACAGATACAGGCAGACGAACATTCGTTCAGTGTCGAAGTAGAAAATATCAATCTCTATGCGGCAACACATATCGGCCTGGTTCGAAAAGCCAATGAAGATCGTTATCTGGTGAAAAAATTCACAGACGGCACCCTGCTCTTTGCAGTTGCCGATGGGATGGGCGGCCAGGCGGCGGGCGACCAGGCGGCGGAAATTCTCAGGGGACGATTGGCGAATATGCCGCTTATTCCTGTTGGAAAAGAAGCAGAGACTTTGTCAAATCTTGCGGTGGAAACAGATAGAATTCTCATCGAAACCGGTGAGAGGCAAAAAGAGCTTGAGGGGCTGGGAACGACCCTGCTCTGCGTTTTGTTAAGAGATGGCACAGCACACTGGGTGCATGTCGGAGATAGTCGTTTCAGCATCTTCCGAGCAGGAAAGTTGCTGCAGATCACTCAGGATCAGAATCTTGCCAGATATTTACTGGAAGAGGGAGAGATTACCCCTGAAGAGGTGGCTGAACACTATTCAAGAAATATACTTGATCAGGCTGTGGGCAATGCCATGGAGGAGCCTGAAACAGGTGCAGAACGCCTTGAAATAAACGATATTCTGGTATTGTCCACGGATGGTTTTCATAATCTTGTTTTACCTGATGCCATTATTTTTGAGCTTCAGCGAAAGGAAGAATTAAAAACCCGGGCAGATTCTCTTGTCAAACTTGCCCTCAAAAGAGGTGGGACAGATAATATCACCATTGTTATGGCAGAAATGTCCGATATCTGAAATACTTAAGTTGGAGCACCCCCACAACGACGAATTTCGGGTTATCCCCTTAGCCAGGAGTAGAGACATGACGACTCCCAAAAATGAAGACTGTACCAAGTGGGAAATTGAGATTTCCGACGACGATATTTTTGCAGCAATGAAAGATATGGAAGGGTTCATTGACATTACACTCAGTGACTTCCGGGAACTGTACCACTTTGCCTTTAAACATGCGTGGGAACGATTATTTTCCGATCTCACCGCACAAGATATCATGTCTTCTGAGGTCATCTTTGTAACCGAAGATACCCGGTTGCCCGCAATAGTTGAAACCATGGCCGAAAACAGCATTTCCGGTGTACCTGTGGTCGATAACCACATGGCTGTTTCAGGTGTTATTTCTGAGAAAGATATTCTCCACCACATGGGCGATGAAGGGCCAAAATCCTTTATGGGGATATTGGCAGAATGCCTGGGTACAAAACGATGTTTCGCCGCGACACTGCAAGACCTTGCAGCAAAAAGTATTATGAGCTCACCCTCGATAACTGCGGTTGCTGAATCCACTGTTATTGAAATAAACTGCATACTCACAAAGCATAACATCAACAGGGTGCCAATAGTTAACCCGAATAGAGAACTGATTGGTATTGTTTCAAGGGCAGATGCTCTCAAGGCGCAATTTGGAAACCGGGAGAGATAACAAATGGAATATTTCAGCAAAATGAAAGGCATTTCCAAAAGTCCGCCCAGAGTCAGCGTTTTTGAAATACTCTGGTCATGGATTGGCTCCTTTTTGGGAATCGGCGCTGTATCATTTATCAATTTCAACCTGCTTGAACCGACCGATTTCCTTATGATCATTGGCTCTTTCGGTGCCTCTGCAGTTCTCATCTATGGTGCTGTGAGAAGCCCCCTTGCCCAGCCCAGGAATTTTATTGGGGGGCATGTCATCTCTGCAATCATAGGTGTAACCTGTTACAAATTATTTCCTTCCGAGTTGTGGCTGGCCTCGTCTCTTGCCGTTGCAACCTCAATAGCCGCCATGCACGCTACCAAAACCCTGCATCCCCCAGGAGGCGCAACATCGCTCATTGCCGTCATCGGCAGTACAAAAATCCACAATCTTGGCTATCTCTATGTCTTCCTGCCGGTTGGTGCAGGCGCCGTCATCATGTTGACAATAGCCCTGCTGATAAACAACATTCCCAAGAGTCGCAGATACCCTGAATTTTGGTAGTGGGAAAGGAACAATATTTTCTCAGCTTCATCTGCGATTCTTTCAGCACAACAGCGCCCGTTATCCATTGAAAATTGGTTCTGCTTATTCAAAAAGTAATAGAAAGGAGAGCATGCAAAACCGGGGGAGGCTAATGTTGATATTTAACAATACGGTTGAAATAATACTTGTTTTCCATCACCTTACGGGCTGATGACATCATTGGTTGGGTTCTACCCAACAAAGGTACTGAACGCGACATAGAGTTTTCAGTAAGCAGCTAACAACACACAGTTTTTTTGCATTTTCCCCTACCAGATTTAACGATAAAATTGTTACAAATATTGGGAGCAAAGAAGCAGCAATTAAAGATATATTTTCAATTAGTTACAAGTTTTTCCATGTCGCAATTATTCGTACTTTCGGAAATTATGGTTCTTCCGACTCAAGCGTACTTTTTGCTTTGAGGTCCCGATT
>WTAT01000425.1 GCA_013139415.1 Desulforhopalus sp. | reverse complement strand
CACTAGAATAATAGATTATGCAGGACATTTCGTTGCCACCTGCAATGCAATCAGCAAAAAATACGGCATTCCCGTAGTCAATAAGCGTATTGCAGTAACCCCTATAGCCTTTGTTGGGGCCGGCTTTTTTCGGGATGATTTTGTTAGAATCGCCAAGACGCTTGACCAGGCAGCAACGGCGGTTGGGGTTGATATCCTCGGTGGTTTTTCCGCCCAGGTGGAAAAAGGGATGACCAATACAGACCTGGAATTTATCGCTTCAATCCCAGAGGCCCTCGCCCAAACCGAAAAAATCTGCGCATCGATAAATATTGGTACCACCCAGAAAGGCATCAATATGGACGCGCTGGCGATGATGGGCAAGACCATCAAAGAGTTGGCGGAAATAACTGCCGACCAAGGTGGCTTCGGGGCCGCAAAATTTGTTGTCTTCTGCAACCAACCCGGTGACAACCCGTTCATGGCTGGCGCCATTCACGGCCTTGAAGAGGCGGATGCTGTCCTCAATGTCGGTGTCAGTGGACCGGGAGTCATCGCCCGGGCGCTGGAACGGCTTATCAAAAAACATCCGGTGCCGGGCAGTCTGCAACTGGACGAACTGGCGGAGGAGATTAAACAGACCACCTTCCGGGTTACCCGTTGCGGGGAGCTCATCGGTCGTGCCGTCTCTAAATCGCTGGGAATTGAATTCGGTGTGGTTGATCTTTCCCTGGCCCCTACTCCTACCGTCGGTGATAGTGTTGGTGAAATTTTCAAAATTCTCGGAGTTGATGCCGTCGGTGCCCCAGGCTCTACTGCCATTCTGGCCATGTTGAATGATGCGGTGAAAAAGGGGGGGATCTTTGCCAGTAAAACAGTTGGCGGTCTCAGCGGTGCCTTTATTCCGGTAATGGAAGATGCTGTGCTGGCAGAAGCGGTGGGTGAAGGTTCCCTCTGTCTTGAAAAACTAGAGGCGATGACCTGTGTCTGTTCTGTGGGACTGGACATGATCGCAATCCCTGGGTCGGTCGATGCCGATACCATCTCAGCCATTATTGCTGATGAAATGGCGCTGGGGATGATCAACGCAAAAACCACCGCCGCTCGCCTTATCCCGGTTCCCGGCAAAGAGGTGGGCGACCATGTCAGTTTCGGCGGCCTTTTTGGTGCCAGTCCGATCATGCCGATCAGAAACATTGGCAAGTCCAGTAGATTCATCGCATGGGGCGGCAGAATACCGGCACCAATTCACAGTTTCAAAAACTGATTTGCTGAATACGGCAGCACCGGTCGCTCACACACGACCTAAAAAGGGGTACCGCCCCTTTTTAGGTGATCCCCTGACCAACAAGAACATCAACCAATCTACTCATCACCAGGTCTCATCCAAAAACCATTTCGCCCCCTTTCCTTAGCCTGACAGAGGGCTTTTTGCGCGTGATCCAGCAAAGAGGTAACCGATAGTTTTCCTGCGGAAAAAACAGAAGTTGCACCAATACTGACAGTCACCACTTCGGCCACCGAAGATCCTTGGTGACTAATACCCAACCG
Source organism: Desulforhopalus sp. (assembly GCA_013139415.1). Lineage (GTDB taxonomy): Bacteria > Desulfobacterota > Desulfobulbia > Desulfobulbales > Desulfocapsaceae > Desulforhopalus_A. The sequence goes on along the minus strand of WTAT01000425.1, from coordinate 4,074 downwards.
GGCCACATAATCCATCATGCGCTGAGCGACCCTTTCCGCTCCATCGCTTCCTGTATTGGGTAAAATCGCCGTAAATTCTTCTCCGCCATACCTGGCAACAATGTCAGTCGGTCTGAGTAAGGCCTCATAGAGTGCTTGAGCTACTTTACGCAAACAGTCATTCGCTTCCAAAGGGCCGTAACAGTCATTATATTTTTTGAAATAATCAACATCCACTATGAGCAGCGAGAGCGGTGTTTTATCCCGAATCGCCTGTTTCCACTCCTTAACGAGATTATGATCAAAATACCGTCGGTTGAAAAGTCCGGTCAGACCATCCAAAGAAGAAAGGAGCTCTAACTTTTCATTTTTTTCTTCAAGCTCTTTGTGCAATACTTCCAGCTCAAGGATTTTGGCATCCAATTCCCGTGTCTTTTTTTCAAGCTGTTGACGCTGCCTGTGCAGTTCCAGAAATAATCCGATTTTTCTTTTCAGAATTTGAGGCTCAAAGGGCTTGAACAGATAGTCCACTGGGCCTAATTCGTATCCATTGAACAGATGCTCCCGCTCAATGGGGGCGACAGTGACAAATATTATGGGAATCGACCTCGACCGGACACTACCACGTATCAACTCTGCGATTTCATACCCGCCCATCCCTGACTTTTGGACAGCCAACAGAACAAGTGCAAACTCGTAGTCAAGAATTTTAGCAAGTGCCTCATCGCCTGATTCAGCACAAACCAGTTGCAGATTGGAGTTATCCAGCAGTGACTCAAGGGTCAAAAGATTTTCTTTCTGATCATCCACGATCAGAATCGATGTTTTCTGCATTTATTGCCCCATTACCATCTTATTAAATAGATACTCCACGTTTGGAGAGCGATACAATCCGAGCACACCAACAGAATCGATTAAAGAGTCCCAAATAATTAACCCGATCTTCCAGCGATAAGGCAAGAAAAGAATGTCAGGTGACAGAGAGAAAAACTGGAGGAAAAACTATTTCCCATCAAATAGTCAGAGCTTAATCAGAAACAAAAAAGCTGGAGTTGCAAGCAACTCCAGCTTTTTTATAATAAACGAACCGCTCACAGAACCCTATCTGCCCCTGTGTTTACCCTCCATCATCAGATCAGGAGGTCCAAGCCAGACGCCTTTCAACAGGAGGTTGAAATAGGCCCACTTAAACATCAGCTTAGCCATATGGTTAATTTCAGTATCTTTCAAGAGACTCATTGGTCCAACAGCAGGGAACGGATATTTTCCGGTCAGAGGCTCAGTGTCATAGTTAAAATCAATAATGTAGGCTTTCCCGAAGCCTGATTCTATGAATCAAACCGCGTGCCCATCCGACCGGGCGTGCTGCTCACCTCCGGTGATATAGGCCATGATGTTTTCATGCAGGACGTCTCCCTGGAAATGGGCAACGGCTCCCGCTTTTGAAGTGGGCACATCAGTACCATCACCCAGCACCCAGACATTGTCATGTCCATTAGGTTGCAGGGTATGTTTATCCACCGGAATATACCCCATAGGATCTGAAACGCCAGAATCAATCATTACCTGCGAACCGAAGTTCGGTGGAATCGAGACGAGCATATCATAGTCAACTTCGGTACCATCGTAGGCCGCAATCACCTTTTTGGTGTGATCAACAGATCCAAGCGCAAAATCAGTGGTGATCTTGATGTTTTTATCACCCAATGCTTCGGTCAATACCTTGGTTGCTACCGGCTTGGTAAAAGCTCCCGAGAGCGGGGTGACAAATTCAATCTCCACCTTGTCGCGGATGCCACGCTCATGAAAATACCAGTCAGCAAGAAAGGCGAATTCAAGGGGGGCAACTGGACATTTGATGGGCATTTCGGCAATGTTGACCACCAGCTTACCGCCGGTGAATCGCTTGAGGGCCTTACCCAGGTCCTGGCAGTCATCAAAGCGGTAATAGCCGTAAATATCATTGCCCCAACCTTCCTGCAAACCTTCAATTTCTTCAGGCCGGATATCACAACCGGTTGCCATAACGAGGATATCATATTTAAATATCCCTTCTGTCGCGGTTGTGACTTCCTGCTTATCCCAGTCAACATTAGTGAGCTCAGAAATGACAAAATCTATTCCCGGCATAATGAACTCTCTTCTGCTTCTCCGAATATCTTTTGGTTTGTTGATGTCAAACGGCACAAAGAGAAAACCCGGCTGGTAATAATGGACATTATCCTTATCAATCAAGGTAATCGACCAGTCATCGTCGAGGTCTTTCCTCATTTTGTTCGCCATCATGGTACCGCCACTTCCGGCACCCAATATGACTAGTTTCTTCATGGTAGCTGTGTTCTCCTTTTTTTGTCTGGGCCTTCTTTTGCTACTTTAAAAGCAGCGCTTCAGCCGTTGATATGCCAATTACGCAAGCTCTTCTTTTTGCTGACCACTTTCTTTTTGATAGGCCTGCAGACAACTACCTATGGCCTGCAGCATCATGAACAGAAAGCCAAAAGCCTCCTGAACTTTTGGGTCGTTCACCTGCTTGATCATCCCTATAGGACCAACCGGCTTAATGTTATTGAAGTCAAGTCCACTGATGACCTGACAAATTTCTTCAACCTGGCTTTCATTGTATTCCATACTTTTAAAAGAGCTGAAGGCGGTTCCTGCCAGCTTGACAAAGCCGTTCCCCTGCTGCAATCCATCCAACCAGACGTTCATACCGTTGATAACATCAGTTTCTTTCATTACCACGCCGACCTCTTTAACAAGTTCGGTCATGGGTTGGACCATGTTGAGAAGATCACTCAAGGTGTGGATATTAATGAGCACGGTATGAAGAAGATCACCCAGTTTCTCAGCCTGAAACTCCCCTTCATGCAGCGAGTTGAGAAACCGAAGAAGTCGGGGATACATCAGTTTCAGGATAGGAACCATGTCATCTCTCAGTTCCACTCCAGCCTTCAACATATCCAGCCCTTCTCCCACAGTATCGAGATTGGAAAGGGCCTTTCTCAGAAGGATGACCAGTTCGTCTATATGAAAATCTCCTTCAAGGTCGGCAAAAAACTGAATCGACTCGGGGTAGCTCTGGGTCATCAAAGCCCCCTTGGCATCTTTCAGCTCAACACCGGTTTTCACCCCGACGAGGACCTGATTTAGTTGCTCAAGGCTCAACAACAGATTCTGGGTCATCTGGAGTACTTTTTCGTTGGAATTACCGTCATCGATCTTGCTGGAAACGCCAGTGTTCTCAGGCCGAGTCTGCTTCAGAATTGGCTCAAGGTCCTGTTTCAGCTCCTGAAGGACATCCGACCTCAAAGATCTGACTTCATCTGAGAGCTTGTCCAGCTTCTCGAGAATCAATGCTTCGTTCATTTTTTTCTCTCACTCGTTAGATTCATGCAGGTCATACTGCCGTGCACTGATTTTCCAGGGGATAGGGGTATTTTTCCCTCTGCAATAACCAGCCGAATTCACACTACAGTTCCATATGTATCACAAATTCCACCCCACACTCTACCCTACATCGTAGTATTACCACTACGTAGTACCATGTAAATATAAAAAAAAAAAGGGAGAGGGATTCACTTTTCCCGAAAAAGTTATCGAGAAACATCCAATGACAGGCAGTTTACAAGCGACACCAATTGAATATACGGCTGAATTACGGCTGAATTGATATTAGATTTGAGAGGGGATGAGGAGGGATCCTGCTTACTTCTGAAGAGCACTATAGAGCAACACCTACAAGCAGTACATCAGCAAGGCATTTTGGGCGACAAACATGTCACACTCTGCCCAGTCAACTGACCAGCCAACCGGGCAGAATCGCCAGTAATACTATTAGCCCTGAGCAGCCGCCGCTCCGGCCTCTTTTAACCGATCAACCAGATTACGGCCAAGCGCTTCGTCATTATCGTACATGTCAAAACAGTATCCGTCACTGCCGGAAAGACCACCCGGAATCAGCTCACCTCGCTCGTTGGGATCTGTGATCATGTCCTCGTAAAAGCAAACCGACAACCATCTCTCACTCGGGTCATCATCAATGACATCAACAATGGCGAATTTATCTCTTTTCGTCTGGCTTTCATGCACCGGTCG
>WTAT01000427.1 GCA_013139415.1 Desulforhopalus sp. | reverse complement strand
TCGCCAAAATTTACTTTGGAGACTGTCGGCAAGCCTTACTTTGTTACCACGGAAGGGAGCATGTCTTCCGAGGGACTGGCCAAATGGGGAGATGAGGTGGTGGTTTTTCCTGCCGGTAATCCGCCGGCCGACTACCTGGAACTGATCGCTGAAGGCATGGCTCGGGCCAGGCAGGCGGTGAATAGTGGTGATTACGACCTGGTGGTGCTGGATGAGGTTAATGTGGCCCTGCTTTTTGGCCTGGTGAAATGGGAAGATCTACTGGAGATTATCGACGGCAAGCCGGATTCGGTGGAGCTGGTGCTGACCGGCAGGGGCGCGCCCCCTGAGCTGATCGAAAGGGCCGACTTGGTGACGGAGATGAAAGAGATAAAGCATTATTACACCAAGGGGGTTGAGGTCAGGAGGGGTATCGAGGGATGACGACATCCGGTTGACCGCTACGGACGAGACGCGTGAACAAAAAACCTTGATAATTATCACCAGCTGGTCGTCAGGTGTGGATGAACTCTGTCGGGGGATAGAATCGATATTGCACCCGGGGAATGCACGAGCTAGGATAACTGGAAGTGAAGTTCGATTAGGGGCAGGAGCCTATTTTTTCAGGGTCTCCTGAAAAAGCGATTTCTTATCACCTTAACCTGCTGCACCAGCTTAAACACCGGCATATTAATGGCGTGATTACCTTCTCTACCGCAGTATCTTATTCAGCACTTATGCAAGGTTATGCTATCTTTGACTAGCAGCAGCACAGCAGCATTCGTAATAGGAATTTTGTTAATGCTCATTATAAAATTTCTCCCGGGTTTTTAGCCATGCCAAGGACTGAACCATTCGAAGTTTATCATCACCGTTATGATGCCTGGTTTGAACACCACACAGCAGCCTATCAGTCTGAGTTGTTAGCGATTCGCGCATTGTTACCCTGGCGTGGTCTTGGTTTGTCTATTGGTGTTGGCACCGGACGTTTTGCATCACCAATGGGTGTACAGATAGGAATCGATCCGGCTCGAGAAGTACTCAACTATGCCACGAATAGAGGCATCTCAACAGTGTGTGCGGTCGCAGAAGCTCTTCCCTTTAGAGACAAAAGCTTCGACTATACCTTGAGTGTCACCACTATTTGTTTTGTTGACGACGCGACTACAATGCTCTCAGAAGCATACCGTATTCTGAAACCGGGCGGGCAAATTGTGATAGGTTTTATCGACCGTACGAGCAAGCTTGGGCAACACTATCAGGCACACCAGACAGAAAATATTTTTTACCAAGAGGCAACATTCTACTCTGCCAATGAAGTAGCTCAATTACTGAGCGATACCGGTTTTATTGATTCCGTCTGGGTACAGACCTTGTCTAAGACACTAGAAGAAACCATTGATATTGAACCGATACGTGCTGGTTATGGTCAAGGTGCCTTCGTAACAGTTAAAGCATATCGCCCTTGCGAAACGATAGCCTGAAAATAATCGCATCATGTTCATTTGTGCAATATTATTGCTTTGCTGTCAGATTGAGCACATAGTGTATTTTGGGCAGGCCTGTATGGAGAGTGGAAACCACCAGTTTCCGCTTGCACAAACCTCTCACAAAACCCTATTGTTGTCAATTTCAGGAGTGAATTTCAATATTTTCAGAAGTGGTTTTCAGTAGAAGGTGTAACCCCAGCATAGGTGAAGCAAATACTAATAGGCGTAAATCTATCGTGTTATTTAGCTGTTATTAATGATTTGTTTTATTTTACCCTCCAACAATTTCTTCCCGTCGTCACGCAAGTTCCCATCTGGTGCAACGTGTCGATACAGAGTTTGTCGAGTTACCCCCAGTTCATTACATAAATTTCCCACTTTAGTCTCCGGTTGCCCCATTGCTGCCATGGCAAGCCGCAGTTTTGCAGCTGTCATTTTATAGGGTGCGCCACCTGATCTCCCCCGGGCACGAGCTGATGCTAGACCTGCTTTTGTACGTTCAGATATGAGCTCCCGTTCAAACTCTGCGAGTGCAGCAAATATACCGAATACCAACTTGCCAGCAGGTGTCGTTGTGTCAATCGAGGCCCCATGTCCGGAAACAACTTTAAACCCAACCCCTCTCTTTGCCAGGTCATGAACCGTGTTGACCAGGTGCCTGAGATCCCGCCCAAGCCTATCCAGCTTCCAGACAACCAGCGTGTCGCCTTCTCGTAAAGATTTCAGAGCAGCATCCAACCCAGGCCGTGCACTCGAGAAGGTCATTGAAATCGACTTCTGAAATTAACAAATACTATTCCTTGAGTGCGATTTTGAGTTGATTTGTTTGTATTCATTTGTATTCTTACAGAATACAGAATCAGGAGGTGTTTTTATGAAAGCGACAACTGTTCGTATTGATGACGATACGCTAGGGCGCATTGACGGTTTGGCGAACACATTAAACCGTTCAAGATCCTGGGTGATCAATCAGGCCATAGGACGGTTTCTTGTCTATGAAGAATGGTTTGTTCAAGAAGTCAAAGACGGTTTGAAAGAGGTAGAACGAGGTGAAGTCGCAACAGATGAAGAAGTTGCTGCCAGATTCCGCAAGTGGGGCGTAGATGCGAGTTAGATGGACCCGCAAAGCTCTTGATAATTTGGACAACGCCGTGGAATTTATTGCCGCCGACAAGCCCACGGCAGCGGCTGCCGTGGCTCTGAAAATATGGAACGCCTCACAAATGTTAGCCGAGCAACCAGGAATGGGGCGACAAGGAAGGGTTTCAGGGACACGCGAACTTGTTATTTCAGGTTTACCGTATATTCTGCCTTACTTGGAAAAGGACGGGACCGTGTTCATTTTGAGAGTGATGCATACATCAATGAAGTGGCCTAAAGAGCTTTAAGGCCCCAACAGAAACATAGCTGCGGTTTCACGCATCAGAGCATTTTAGCAACCTAATATTGTAATAAATTCAAACTGTTCCGGTTTCAATTTTGCAAAAGATTCAAAACTTTCGAGAACAGGGCGAACTGACAGATTTTTGTAAATACATGTCAATCTGGCGTAAAAATAGCGAAAAATTCCAGGTCGAAAAGGAAAAATAGGAACACGATGCGTGAAACCGCAGCTATGTTTCCGCCGGGCCTTATAGAGTCACTTAATGTGAGACGGAAAAATCGGATAAGTGCAAGCATCTACCGTTAGGAGTGCAAGCGTCGAATCATTTTCCGTATCTCAGAAAGTCCTTCCATTCGCACTAACAGAAACTTTTTTTTGAGTAAATCTTTATTTTACCCTCTTTTCTAGTGAGTTTTGTTAACTCTAACTGAGCACTTTTGGGGGTTCTTCCACTGGACCCCTACTTGTCGCCAAAAGTATTATTACCCAGGAAGAACTGATGGCGAAGATTGAAGAGATCCGGCAGGAGATGCCGAAAGCAACATTTTAACGGGAAGCAAAATGCCAATTTACAAATTCTCCTGCAATCAGTGTGGTAAAGTTTTTGATAAAATCCTTCCATCCTCAGACATTTCTTCTGTCACTTGTAGTGCATGCAGTAGTCCAAAGATAAGTAGAGTGTTTTCAGGAGTCAGGAATTCGGCTAAAAGTGCAACCTGTATTCCTGCCGGGGCACTTTCCGGTGGCTCTTGCAAATCTGGTTTTTCCTGACGATGATATCCAGAACCCAGGTTGGGCTTCACTGACTAGTTTCTTATAATCTTCGATCCAAAATGCTCTGGAAACATCTCCGACGTGACCAAGATCTGAAAAAGGTTGAGTGATGCGCCAATTCGAGCACGATTATCAGTTAGTATCAGGCGTTGTGCCTGACACTGCCGTGGTATCTTTCACCTTGCCTAACACACATTCTTTCTGTATAATATTACAATTAGTTGGATATGCAGTTTTGCAAAGTCACTTTAATGCATACAAAAGTAGGAGATGACTATGAGTCAATCATTATATCCAGAAATGAGTGACATGCTTTTTCAAAAAGAAAATAATGATAACGATGCAAGACTCTAACTGAAAACCATGCAAATTCTGTATGTATGGTGTCAGGCGCAACGACATATACCACGACACTATCGTGCATACGCGAGGATGGGTCATTAACGTGCGCTGAAGCCGAGGGCCCATTTGTTATTCAATTGAATACAAAGGACGTTCGATGTGAGTTTTTTTACATTTTGGACAATGGCCGGGAGGGGTTGTTTTTTTTCTATCTTTGAAAACATAATTACAACTAAGACAACCTGCCGGTTTGATAACTAATTTTTTATTTAGAGACTTCAGGGTTAACTGAATGTGTTCCAGGTGGTTATAGACTTCTTTTTCCATGATGCTCAATTCTTGAGACAATTGCCTGACATCGAAAAAGCCA
>WTAT01000105.1 GCA_013139415.1 Desulforhopalus sp. | reverse complement strand
CCATTCCGAACACGGAAGTTAAGCTCTTTAGCGCCGATGGTACTGCACGGGCGACTGTGTGGGAGAGTAGGTCACCGCCGTTTTTCTATAACAAAAGCCCCAGGCAGATTTCTGCTTGGGGCTTTTGGCGTTCGACCACCTTATTTCTTCTCTATGTATTTATCCTAACCCCGGTAAACGAAACGGGAAATCCCCCTCTTTTGGGAAGATATCACATTAATTTCTGATGTGTCGAGAAAATGTAAGCCCATAAGATGGATGCTCTCAGGAATAAAACATACAAGCGCAATGTTTACATTTCTATCCGTGATTTAATAACAATGGACTTATTCAGTTAGATAAAATCTTTGATTTTATAGGCAATTCACTTATCTTTTGCTATAATAATATTCTATTGAAGTGAGGCGAATACAGTCCGAAATACAGCATCACTTGGCTTCTTGCGAGTTATTTTCATTCTTTCATTCCTGTCATATTGGTGAAGATATGTCCCCTTTCCAAAGAAAAAATGATGTTAGCAGTAGCGTCGCTAGAGTTAGCGTCAGTGAAATTGATAAACTTTCCAATAAACTTCTTGATCTTGACCTTGAACTAAATTCAAACATCCCTACCACTCTGTGGATTAGTGATCTCCATGGTGAAGGTGACCGTTTTAAATCTATTCTTAGAGGCAGGTTTGGTATGCTGTACCAAACCTGCAATGAGGCTCTGCCCAACACCTTTAGTTCTGAAAAAATTCAATACCTGACAAAAATTATAAGAAAACAGCATTATTTTCATGATACTGGTATCCAGATGGATATGCAGGACGTGATACTCTGCTTGATCGAGATACTCAAATACAAGCTTACCAACATCCGATCCCATGAGGGTGAAATATTCCGCCCTGAATTCAGGGATGTCATCAATCGACTTTTGTCCGGGTTACCAGTACCAGATCCAATTTTTGAAGAAAAAATAATAGCTGACCGGTTGATTTCTCATTTATCCCATGCCATCCGCCAAGTTTTGCTTGACCGAATTCAAGTGTTGGGAGATGTCTTCGACAGGGGTCCTCAACCCGATAAAATTCTCAGAATTCTCTCTTCCCATTTCTATCGAAACGGTGTCGATTATGTATATGGCAATCATGATATTCTCTGGATGGGAGCAGCATCCGGAAATCGTTCCCTGATAGCCGAAGCATTGCGAATAACCTGTCGCTATGATCATTTTGAATTTCTCGATCGACTGCGCTTTGATACATCTAAACTTGCAGAATTCGCTGAACGAACCTATCCGGTTGACAAGGCAACCGGTAAATTTAAAGCAAAAACGAACAAGGGCCGATCCATGGAGAAGGCTCTGGCTATAATTCAATTTAAACTTGAAGAGCAAACCATACGCAATTTTCCCCAATATGAGATGAGTTCCCGGCTTTGGCTTGATCGACTTGCAAAAATGTTGCAATCCAATGAGACCGAGGGACTAAACGACACTCACTTCCCAACTCTCGACATCAAAGCTCCAGGTCATTTGACCGGAGAGGAAAATCAGATAATCGAAGACCTGGTCAAGCAGTTCACCTCCAATGGACATCTCAAACGGCTTCTCCAATTTCTTTTTACTAAAGGAAAAACCTATCATATTCAAAATAACTTTCTCAATATTCATGCCTTGGTTCCCTCAACCGCTGACGGCGAATTCGAAGAATTCCTCGCTCGAAAAGGCAAAAACCTTCTTGATTTTATTCAGGATACTATTGTCAGAGTTGGAGATAACTATCTACAAGGTAAAAGTCAGAAAGAAGAAGATCAAGCCCTCTTTTTCTATTTGTGGTGTGGTCCGAAATCACCTTTCTTCGGTAAACATGCTATGAAAACTTTTGAGAGATATTTCCTGACGGATAAGGCCACTCATATAGAACGGAGCCTTTTCTGGAAGAACAACATGCAGACAAATACTTTTAAGAAAAAAATGCAGCAGGAGTTCGGCGTTCAAAGGGTTATTTTTGGTCACACCCCAGTAAATTACAAGGAAGGCATCCAGATGGCCAGTGAAGATGGCGTAGCGATTAACGTCGATGGTGGGTTTGCAGCTGCGTACTACAATCGGGGCCATTCCCTGGTTCACACCCCTCATCAACTGTACGGTATCATCTTACCCACTCCCGACGAAATAAAAGAAGCTGAAAAAAAGCTTGAATCGGCACCTCTGGATATCGAACTCATTGATGAGTTCCGTAGGCCAATGAAAATAAAGGACACGATAGCCGGGAAAAAACTTATCCAGGAACGAGACGAAATAATGCAGCGTTTAGTTGAGTTGGGTGAGCAGAATGGTTTTCATTCTTCTTCTTTATAAACCTTTTCAGACAAACTGTTATGGATACTAATTACGGAATGGAAATTGTTCGGGCCACTGAAATTGCTGCTTTGACGGCTGCACGTCTTCAAGGATTGGGCGATCACATCGATATGCTTAATCAAACCCGAAGAGCAATCACCAAAACCTTGAACCGTCTCGCTATCGAAGGCGTACTCATAAATGATCGTTTCCTGAACCGTCCTGAAATATTTCAATTACCTGCCATCCTTGGTAAAGGTGGGCCAAAAACCGATCTCATGGCAGTGGCCCTTGAAGCCTACCGCTCTGCTGCTGACGGAAAAAACAATTCGACCTCTTACGCCGTAATTGCCAAAGAGGGATCAATACAATCGGTACCCAATCTCAATATGTACAAAATCGCGGTTGGCCCGCAGGTAGGTGAAGTCATTGACATCAACCAACCGCCTATTTTAAATGTTAAACGAGTCGCAAGGGCTCTCAAAAAATACACCGAGAATGTGACCGTCTGTATCCTCAATCAAACCCGACATAAACAATTGATTCATGAGGTCCGAAGCTGCGGAGCCCGTATTAAATTAATTGATGAGGGAGAGGTCTCAGGGTGCCTTGCCGCAATTACCGGTGAAAAAGCTGATATTTATATTGGTTATGGCTATGCCCATGAGGCGGTTGTAGTCGCCGCTGCCATCAGTTGTCTCGGTGGCTACTTTGAGGGCAAGATTTTCTACGAGAACGATCGAGACAAAAAAGAGGCAATTAAACACGAAATCACTGATTTTGAAAAAATATTTCGCGCTCAAGATCTTATAAGAAGTAAAGAGGTCGCCATTGCAGCAACAGGTATTACCGACGGTGAATTTCTCGAAGGTGTCCGTTTTACACCCAATGGCGCGATAACCACATCTTTTGTGGCCAGGGGGGAAACCCACACATATAGACGACTCGAGACCCGTCATTTCTTCGATTTCAAGCCTGTTTTCTAGTTTTACCTGCTCTAAATTACAGCTTTGAATATACTTTCACGCCCAAAAACAACGATTGTACACATCACCTTATCATAAGCATTTCTATTGACTGCTTTTTAGAATAGATTTCTATGATTTTTTCAGGAGAATTTTAATGCCACTGACCCAACCACAGAATGCTATCTTACAAAGAGACAAAAAAACCTATGCGATAGTACCGCGTATTCCCTGCGGCCTGCTTGATCGCAGTCACCTACGGGCGATTGCTGACGCGGTTGAAAAATACGATATTCCGATTGTCAAACTAACATCAGGTCAACGTATCGCTCTGGTTGGCTTAAAAGAAGAAAATCTTAACGAAATCTACCAGGATCTCGGCATGGACCCTGGTCGTGCCACAGAACTCTGTCTCCATTATGTGCAGGCATGTCCTGGAACCGAGGTCTGCAAATTCGGAGTACGCGACTCACTGGGTCTCGGAACACAAATTGAAAATCTCCTGGCAGGTAAAGAATTACCTGCCAAACTCAAGATTGGTGTTTCAGGTTGTCAATTTTGCTGCGCTGAAAACTTTGTGCGGGATATCGGGCTGTTGGGGAAAAAACGTGGTTGGACACTTTCGTTTGGCGGCCACTCAGGAAATCGCGCCAGAGTCGGAGATATTCTTGCCACCGATATATCAGATGACGAAGCGATTCAGTTAATAAATAAGTGTGTAGATTTCTATAAAACAAATGCACGAAAAAAAGAAAGGGCATCACGATTCATGGAAAGAATTGGTCTTGAGGAGTTCAAAATAAATGTACTCTGATAAGTAGCAGGCAAAAAACACTTCTTTCATCAGGGAGTTATTTCTTTCTTTTATCCCAATAATTCTCCTTTAGTTGTTGCCTGCTTTGACGATAAGATAGTTAGAAGCAGAGTCAATAAACAAACACCGACAGCTGAAACTGATCACTTTATTCTTCGACCGGATTGGCCATAGCTCAATGATTTATCATGACCAAAACAAACTTACATCAGGAACAGCCCCCCCCTAGCTCTTCTCAGCAAGGATTTATGGAAATTTCCGACTTCCCTGCAGGTGCAGCCAAGAACAGGTATGCTTCCCATTTCGTTAATATCGACCGACGGGCTCCGAGCAATACAGTCTTTCATATCGACGATAACACCTTTACCTCTTCCCTGCCTCGGGCCTCCCATTGGTCGATTGCCTGGTCTGATCTGATGATGACCATGTTTGTTCTGTTTCTCTCCATGTTCGCTTATCAAACCGCCAACCAGGAGTTTCTCGTCAAGAAAACACCTGAAATTATTGGAGGTGATACTACCGAGGCTCTCCAATCCCTCGATTCCAGTGGCGCTTCATTTCCTTTTGCGCCAATTCACCCAGGACTTCCTCTTGTCACAGGTGGAACTGTCAAAAAGGTTGAACAAGTTGAAATTGAGTCGTTTGATCCAGCTGCAGTTTATCCAGAAGAGATCCAGGAACCTCTTCAGTCTGTCACCACACCTGCAGAACCAGATAAAATCGCCCTGCTCGTTGAACCAGAGAAAGATAGTTCTCCCCAAATCACTGGTTCACCTACTCCTACTTCTACTCCAGCCCCCGCTGAGACGATACTTGAACCCCGCCCGCTTGTGTTAGAAGCACCAGAACCGGAGTCCGCAGTTACTGATCAGTTCCAGGAAATATACACTATGAGCAAAGGGGCTCTGAAAAGAAATAACCTTGATAAATTTGCCGCCATCGATATTATTCCAGACAAAACTATGCGCATTATTCTTACAGGTGATCTGTTATTTGATCTTGGTCAAAGTGTATTGTCTTGGGAAGCAAGAACATCCCTTCAAAAAGTCATTGCTGTCATACAGCAGACTCCTTATATGATTAATGTTGTCGGCCATACCGACAACCTCCCGATGCGATCCAACCGGTTTATTAGCAATTGGGAACTCTCTATCGCACGAGCCAGTTCTGTGGTCCGCTTTCTTATTGATGAAATGGAAATGAATCCGAATCAATTTGTCGTCAGTGGATATTCATCCTATCGACCGATAAAACCAAATACCACAGCAGAAAATCGAGCTAAAAACCGCAGAGTTGAGATAATTATCTCCAAAAGATTACCGAATCCATTGCCAGCCACGGCACAAAACCTGAAGTAACATCACTGCTGACCTTTATGAAAAATAGCAACCTTATAGGACTTATTCTCAGTTGCGGGCTATTCATTGTTGGTTTTGTTATTCACGGAAATGTCAGCCTCTATTTTAATCTCTCCGGGCTACTGATAGTCTGTGGCGGCACATTTTCAGCCGCGCTTATCAGTTTCAGGTTTGAACAGCTGCGAATCGTCACAAAGGTTCTTGGTGCCGCGTATCGCAAACCGATCATGAAAGAGACGGAGATAATCAACATTCTCATTGATTTATCAATTCGCTCCCGTATGGATGGGATCCTCTCCCTGCAGGACAAGGAAAGTGAGACAACAATACTTTTCCTCAGAAGGGCTCTGGGATGTCTGGTCGATGGGTATAAGATTGACCAGATTCGGGATATCCTGAACACGGAGATGTATTTTTTCCGCCTCAGAAGAGAAGATTCAGAAAGGGTATTGAGAGCGATCGCAGACTATCTCCCGGCCTTTGGCATCGTCGGATCAGTGGTTGGTCTCATCACTATGCTCGGAGGTATTGGTGATACCTCTGTCATACTGCAGGCTATTCCCATTGCCCTCACTTCTACGTTGTATGGCCTGATTTTTTCAAATTTTTTCTTCCTTCCTTTTGCATCCAACATAAAAGAGCGGACAAATCAAGAACTTCTGCTACAGAAGATTATAATGGAGGGGGTTATTTCAATCAGCTCTGAGCTCAACCCTGTTATTTTAAAAACCAAGCTCGAATCTTTTCTCACTCCTTCAGATCGCGAAGTCCAGCTTGTTTCATATGCTAAAATTAAAGAACGATTTAGTATTGAACGGGAGCGGCAAAAAGAAACAAAATACAGAGAATCAGAAGCAAAACCCTGATTTAAGATTTATCCGAAATATCGGACGACAGTGAGTTATCCATCCGAACTATCCCTTCCAATAAAAGAGGGTCAATCCACTCGATTATCAAAATTTCTTCCTTTGACGGATATTGGTCGGCATAAAAAAGAACATTCCTTTTTTCACAAGAATATCTCCTAACCCCGGTAAACGGGAAAATAAGCCGGGACTCTTTTTAGTACCCCCTTGAGGGGTGTTCTTTTCAATGCCCCTTGAGGGTACTCTTTTCAGATTATACAAGATAATTCACTTTTCCTCCCCCAAAACACTTGCCACATACGCTAGGAGGCTGTCCGAGAATGCCCTTTCGGAGTCTACGCTTACCTGCCCAAACTCTTCGGAATTCTCAAAAAATAATGCTCGCAATATCACACATATGGCTGTGCTTATTTTTTAAAAATTTCTCGATTTTGAAC
>WTAT01000355.1 GCA_013139415.1 Desulforhopalus sp. | reverse complement strand
CCTCCTTGTGTTGGTTGCCCTTATTATACACGATTCGAGATAAATACGAAATATTAAATGTTACATGGTACTAGTGCGAAGATGTTTCCTGAATCCGATAAGTTTGCAAACTCTTGAAATTTGTCCCTCAAAGTTAAGTTGGAGTGGACAAATTATATGAAGACCTTACCTTTAGGCAGGAGAAACGTACTCCAGTTGCACTGGGTGCATATCCACCATCATTTTATCGTTTTCCTTGCGAATGACAATATTTTTCAGCCAGTTGGCGTTATCTTCCTGCGGGTAGTCGGAGCGGCAATGTGATCCTCTGGTCTCTGTCCTCAGCAGTGCTGACCTGCACACCATTTCTGAGAGGAGCAGCATATTTTGAAGACCAATGCTGTGCATGAGATCTTTGGGGGTTTCAATTTTACATTTCTGGCTTTCAGATCTGAAATCTTCAATTTGCGCCAGCGCTTTTTCGAGATCGTCCGAGTTTCTAACGATCCCTGCTCTCAGCCACATCATCTTTTTTAGTGATTTAATCAAAGATATGGAGTTTTCGCCAGCCTGGGAGAAAAGGGACTCCAGCCTCTCTTTCTCTTGCTCTATTTCGTTTTCCGGCGCACTGTTCATATCGCTTTCTTTGGCGTTGATGGCGGCACTGCGCCCGGCAATTCCTCCCATGGCAAAAATTTCTGCAAGTGCATTGCCAGCAAGTCGGTTGGCGCCGTGCATGCCAGCACAGACCTCACCGGCAGCATATAGGCCGGGGAGGGCAGTCTGGGTGCCGCTGTCAATCATTACACCTCCCATACTGTGATGGGTCGTGGGCGATACTATACATGTTCTTTTTTCAAATACACCTTGTGGCAGCATGGGCTTGAGCTGGTCCAGCCTCTCATCGGAAACTGCGCTAAGATCCATTGTCACTCCGTTCTCTTTGGCAAGGCCATCCCGGATTTCCTTAAAAATTGTCTGAGCCAGAAGGTCCCTGGTGATGGTCTGCGGGTCGTTCAGACCGTGTTTGGTAAGGATATTCTCATTGTTAGCGTTTTTCAACACAGCCCCATTAAAAAGAAAACCTTCATACAGCAAGAGATTGTTGCCTCTTTTCCCCGAGGCTGTGGGATAGTACTGGACGAACTCCATATCCTTCAAGGGAAGACCTAATTCGTAGGCCAAGGCCAGGCCGTCACCATTTATTCCTGGCGTGTTACTTGAATTGAAATAAATCTGCGAGTAGCCTCCTGTGGCCAAAATAACGCACTTGACCTCGAAGATGACAAAATCACCCTCCTCTGAAAGCCCTGTCACTGCAGCGACCCTGTTATTACTGGCAAAGAGCTTCGTAATAAAAACCTTGTCAACGAATTCTACGCCTTTCTTCTCGGCATAAGATATTAGTGGAAGCATATAATCTTTGCCTTTGTTGGTCTTTCCCTGAACGTCCCGTGCAAAAGTGTGGCCTGGAATGGCAAGCAGGTTGAACTTATTGCCCTTTTTTGAAAAACTGGCGCCATATTTTTCCAGTATTGAAGGCTGGCGACCGGCCTCACCCGCCATTACATTCACCAGTTTCTGGTCGTTGATATATCGCCCCCCGATAACGGTGTCACGCAGATAAACCTGCTGGTTGTCACCGCTGTCTCCCCAGCCGGGAGAAGTGAGAATGGCCTTCGACATAATGGTGTTGTTGCCGTACCCAACCTTTGCTTTAGAAACAACGATAACCCGGGCACCGTTCTCTCTTGCTTCGATGGCGCTTCTGAGGCCGGCGCCCCCTCCACCTATAACCAAGACATCGCATGAAAATCTTTGACAGTTTTTGGCTAAACCCATATCGTTTCCCCTCTTTCTTCTAATATTATTTTCTTGGCAGCATAGTTGGACCTTCTGCTCCAACAACCTTGATGTCGTATTGGTTGAGGCAAACCGCACGTGAACCATGGTTTATAAGGCTAATGACTGACCACCCGGACCTGGGAAAATTGCCGATGCCCTTCAGGTGATCCATGGAAACCGAAACCACTTTGCTTTGCTCCAACCCAAGGGACATCATCACCACCACCAACACCCTGGTTGATGCCTATCATGCCCGCTGCCAACTGATCCGCAACTTCCCGCGCATCCATACCTCCAAAAACCACTGCCCCCAAACCATAGCTCGTATTGTTTGCGCGATCAATTGCTTCTTGAATATTTGAAAAACTGCTTATACACACCACCGGCCCAATGGTTTCTTCCTGTTCAATACGCATGTCCGGTGTCATGTCTGCCAAGACGGTTGGCATGATATAATATTTTGGATTATCTAAGCTACCAAGGAGTATTCTTGAATTTTTCTCTACTGCGTCTTTGATATGTTCAATAATCTGTGCATGTTGCTTTTTATTGATAATCGGACCGATATTAACACCTTCCATATTCCATGGGCCAACTTTGTATTGCTTGGCTGTGGTGACAACGTACTGTTCAAATTCATGCGCTACTGATTCCTCCACATAAATGCGCTCTGTTGATATACACATCTGACCAGCATTCTCAAAACTACTTGCAACCGCAAATCTTGCCGCCGCCTGTATGTTGGCATCTTTCATCACAATCATCGGATCGTTGCCGCCAAGCTCCATGACAAGTCTTTTGAGTGAGGACGATGCTCTTGCCATAATATCTTTTCCTGCGGCCTGAGATCCGGTGAACCCGATCATATTGATATCGCTCTCAACAAGCATCCTTCCCTGCTCACCATCTCCATGAACAATTTGCAGGACATCCTGGGGGAATCCTTTATG
>WTAT01000275.1 GCA_013139415.1 Desulforhopalus sp. | reverse complement strand
CACTAAAGACTATTACACAACAAAAACTAGATAGACTACAATGTAGTACTTTTTGTTTCGAAGTAAATAGATTCCATCCTGAAACGCGACATTTTGTTCTAAGTAAAGTCGTTTGATAAATTTAACCGCAGGTATATGTTTGATACACCGAGAATTAAATTTTGAGGATAACGAAGAGTTAGAGCAAGTAAACACCCTTAAAAGCAGGGCATAAACTCCGACTGCGAAATGGTCGTTTCAGGATAGAAATCAAACTTAGCAGATTATTTTATTTCAAAATCCTGGAACCGGGATGTTTGTCGAGCCACTTTTTCCACGCGGTATCTTCTGATTTCAGCATCGGCAGATACCGGTTAAAATGCACGCCGTTTATCCCTCTGAGTCCTTTACCCTCAGGATACCATAAGCTCATAGTTTCTTTGTCGTAGAGAACAAAGGTGTTTTTATACGTCCAGCCGGATGGTGCTATCGTAAGATCCTGACCGTCCAATGTGCGGCTATACACGGCCGCAAGCCCTATCAACGGTCAGTAACCGGCGACAATAGCCTTGCCTGCAATAGTGGTATTGGCAGTTTCGTGATGTTTGAGTCGGTCCACTGTATAGGCGTGGGCCTTGCCGTCAATCGAAATGCCAATAATCCGGGTATTAAAAAACGAAGAAACCCGATCATCTTCAAAGTCTTCATCCCGTAAAGGAGTAAAGGCATTTTTACCAAGGCCATATTGAAACCTGTGTGGATTAAAACCTACGGTCTGCGCCTGGGAAACATCCCAACGCTCTCCGGTACGATCTACAATATATACGCTGTCATCCTCTCTCACCACCCAGACAGCAAAACCGATATCTACCACCAACAGCACTGCTGCCAGTATTATTGTTGTAATAAATCTTATTTTATTCATGACTTCTCCTTCAGGGTCTCAAGGGAATGAAACAGACCTCCGTTATTGCCTTTCTATTTTCTCATTTGTTTTGCACTGGTACAATGTGACCAGCTCCTAGAGATCAAGTCGCACGAGGAGACAGTTCCTTACAAAGTCAGTCGATAAAAATAAATAAATGGGTAGCCAATGAGAGCCTGGAGGTTGAGAACACCTGAAAGGAGATATTCCAACATTGCCGGACGAAAGAGATTTTTACGGATTTGTCCCGGATGAAAAAAGTTGCAGAAACTTCCTCGGAATCTCTGTCTCAAAACGGCACGGCTTGCCGGTTTTCGGATGTGTGAAGGCCAGCACCTGGGCGTGCAGACCCATGCGTCGGATGGGATTCTCGGTCGATCCATATTTGCTGTCACCGATTATCGGGTGCTTGATATCCTGCATATGCACCCGAATCTGGTGTTTTCGACCGGTTTCCAGATTGACCTGCAACAGAGAAAAATTATCATTGCCTTTAATTTTCTTATAGTGGGTAACGGCTTTCTGACCATGTTTCGGATTTTGAGAAGAGTAGACAATGAAGGCCTTGCTCTCTTTCAGCCAAGAGACAATGGTTCCCTCCTGCTGTTGTACTTCACCCTCAACGACACCAATGTAGGTGCGCTGGTCGATGGTTGTGCCCCAGGTCTCCTGAATCTGTCGTTTGATCGTTTCATTTTTGGCAAACATCAGCAGCCCCGATGTCTCCCGATCAAGCCGGTGAATGATAAAAATCTTATTCTCCGGATCCTCCATCTTGACGTACTTACTGAGAACTGCATAGGCAGTCTTACGCTTCTCCTTGTCGGTGGCAATTGTCAGAAGGCCAGATGGTTTATTGATTATAATCAGCTCCTGATCCTCATAAACAATATCCAGCCCGTGGGGTTGCTGCTGTGGCGTCTGCCGATCCCAGCGAACCTCAATACGTTGACCGGAACGGAGACCATGATCAAATTGGGTTACCGGAGTTCCGTCTACTGAAACCTGACCGTCTCTCAAGACAGCCTTCAGGACCTTCCTGCTTTTATGGGGTAGACATGTCAGGAGACTGGCAAGGAGTGTGTCTTTTTTTTCGACGATAAAACTGTCGATTTTCATTTTTGTCTTTCCTGGGATGGTACGAGGTCTGGTCTTCTTCATTTTTCTCTATCTTTTAAAATAACAAGTGACATGACTACTACGATGTCGATAGCCTACCTTTTTTCTCATATGAAGTCGCGAATAATCAGATTGCGACCATTAAGATTTCGAGAAACAAAATCTCCTTGCATCGGTTTAGCGTGTCATGGTAGCTTCCAGCCATTTTTTCTTTATTATAGACTATGATACATTTAACGAATATCCACATGCAGCATGGCTCGCAGGTCCTCTTCAGGAATGCCAGCCTGCAAATCCTCCCAGGTACTAAAACAGGCCTGGTTGGCTCCAATGGTACTGGCAAAACCACCATCTTTCGTTTGATAACAGGTGAGGAAGAAGCGGATAAAGGCGATATTTCCTGCTCCAAAAAAACCGTTATCGGATATTTTTCCCAGGATGTCGGTGAAATGGCCGGTCGTTCTGTCATCACCGAGGTGATGTCGGCGGCGGGTGATATTGTCGAACTTGGTATAAAGATATCTGCAATGGAAGCAGAAATGGCCGAACCCATGGAAGATGAAGAAATGTCTGATCTTCTGGAGCGTTACGGTGAGTGCGTGGAAATGTTCGAACAACGCGGTGGTTACGATCTTGAGCCACGAGCCCAGGCCATCCTCACCGGGCTGGGAATTTCACCCCATGATTTCAACAGTCCGGTGGAACTTTTCAGCGGCGGGTGGAAGATGCGCATAGCACTTGCGAAGATTTTAACCATAAACCCTGATGTTCTGCTGCTGGATGAGCCAACCAACCATCTGGATATAGAATCGATCCTCTGGCTGGAAGAATGGCTGCGCACCGAGTTTAAAGGTGCCTTGCTCATGACCTGTCACGACCGGGAATTCATGAACAGGATCGTCACCCGGATTATTGAGGTGGCCAACGGCTGTACCACCACCTACAGTGGCAATTTTGATTTTTATCTGCAGGAACGTGAAATTCGACGGCAGCAACTCGAGGCAAGTTTTCGTCGCCAGCAGGAAATGCTGGCAAAAGAAGAAGAATTCATTGCCCGTTTTGCTGCCCGTGCCTCCCATGCCGCCCAGGTCCAGTCACGCATCAAAAAAATTGAAAAAATTGAGCGTATCGTCCTGCCACCCGAGCAGAGAACCATCAAATTTAATTTTCCGGTTCCACCACGAAGCGGAGATGATGTCCTGCACCTCAACAACCTCGGCAAATCCTGGACAGGCCACGACGGGAGGGAAATTCCTGTGTTCAGTGGACTCTCTGGAACCGTACGGCGGCTGGAAAAAATTGCAGTGGTCGGGGTGAACGGTGCGGGAAAATCTACCCTCCTGAAAAGTATCATCGGCGACACCGAGCCAACCGAGGGCGAGATAATCCATGGTGCTGGTGTCACTACCGGTTATTTTAGTCAGCACTCAATGGACCTGCTTCGACCGGAGCAGACCGTCTTTGAAGCAGTACAGGAATATTTCCCATTGGAGCATATCGGGACGATTCGCAATCTCTGTGCCGCTTTTCTGTTCCAGGGGGATGACGTGGACAAACGCATTGCCAACCTCTCAGGCGGCGAAAAAAGCCGGGTCATTCTCGCCACCCTGCTTGGCCAACCCCTGAATTTTCTCGTACTCGATGAACCGACCAACCATCTGGATATCCAATCCCGGGACGTGCTCCTTGCTGCCCTGCAAAAATTCGAGGGTACCGTCATCTTAGTCAGCCATGATCGACATTTCCTGCACTCTCTGGTCAACCGGGTCTTTGAAATCGACCATGGTGACATGAGAATTTATGAGGGTGATTATGACTATTATCTACGGGAAGCTTCAAAGAAACAGCCAGCATAGCCTTTCCTGATAAAGGAGGTAACAATCATAAAGAGAGATCTCCTTTATTTTGTGAAACAGCAGATTTGATTATCCCGATTGACAAGGGCTGGTGAGACCCATACTTTATTAATATGTCACAAAGTGGCTATAGGGCATAATTCAGGGAAGAATAAGAGCACTCAATTTCTGGAACAATCAGCCCACATTGTGACAGTTGCCATTTGTGTTATTTGCTTGTATTCCTATAACATATACTGTATAGCCTGAGTGAAGTCCTAACGTAAATCCGATCACGCATAGCGTTTCTCGTCAGTTATCTTGCAGTTTTTCTGCATTTTTGTTGCCGGTAAAATTCTTGCCGATCACAGTCCCCGGGAGCACCAAATTGAAACTCTTTATAGGCAATTTGCCTTATGATGTAACCGAAGCAGAAGTCCTGCAGCTCTTCAGCGATTTTGGCGAAGTTGTCAATACGAACCTGGTAATCGATCATTTTTCAGGCCGTCCAAAGGGTTTTGCCTTTGTTGAGATGTCGACAAGGTCAGAAGGTCATCGAGCGATGGAAACGTTGAATAAACAAGATTACAAAAATCGTCAGCTGGTCTGCAATGAGGCGCAACCCCAGAAGAAAGGGAAAAAGCGCAGATAAAACATAACGTGCCAGGAGGCTGGTGCCTGAGTCAGCGTACTGCACTCGGGCAATTGAAAAAGGGGACCATAAGGAAACCCCATTACACAGGAGTAGTAGCAATGGCAGAAGGAACAGTAAAGTGGTTTAATGATGCAAAGGGCTTTGGTTTTATCGAACAAGATGGAGGCCAGGATGTATTTGTCCATCATTCCGCTATTCAGGCAGACGGATTCAAGTCTCTCTCTGAAGGCGAGCGCGTCAGCTTTGAAGTTGTAGACGGCCAGAAAGGTCCCGCTGCACAGAATGTAGTAAAGATCTGAACATAAAAAGGATCAGCGGGAATTAACTTATTGTTGCTGCTGATCCTTCCTCTACTTGAGAGTCTTGATTAACAGCTAAAAGACTATTCTCACTCTTTCGTTTTCCCCTCCTTTTCCATAGATATCTTCCCTTCGAGTACAATTTCCACCTGGCCACCATCGGCCTGTTCCGGTAGCTCAAAATTTTCCTCAAACTGCATGAAGAGTATCTGGTGTGTCTCCGCCTGTGACAGATAAGTGGTTATGCCGTCCAGAGGGATATCAGCTTCAGGCCGATCCTGGATTAGCTTTGGGAATATCTCGTTCATAAATTTCAGTCCTTTTCTTTCCTGGCTCGCTCGGTTGAGTTGGAGCAGAATCGCCCCACACGCGGGCCGCAGCATCTTCATCCACCGAACGTAAATGGAGATCGGTCTGGGGAAATGGTATCTCGATGTCATTCATAGCGAATTCATTTTCTATATCTTGATTCAGATCACTCAAGACCTGCAGACAATTAAGATATTCCGGAATCCAGACCCGGAGTTCAAAGTCAAGCGAGCTCGCCCCAAAGGCCAAAAACAGTGCTGTCGCCGGTGGAGTATTGAGAACCATCGGATTGGCATTGCCACAACCTATGAGGATTTCAAGAACCTTAGCGACCTCTGTTCCATAGGCCACGCCTACAGGCACCTTGACTCTGATTTTTCGTTCACCAAGTGTGAAGTTGGTTACCTGCAAGGTAACAAGATCCGAATTAGGCACAACAATTTCAGCGTTATCAAATGTCTGGATAATAGTGGCACGAAGGCCGAGATTTTTCACTTCACCTATCTCGGAGCCAATCTGGATGGTATCCCCCACCTTAATAGGTCTTTCAAAAAGTAAAATCAGCCCACTGGTGAAATTATTGACAATCGCCTGTAAACCAAATCCGATCCCCACCCCCAGCGCACCGCCAAGAAGAGCAAGCTGATTAAGTCGAAAGCCCAGTACGTTCAACATGACCAGAAAACCAACAGTTAAAATAGCGTAATGAGTCAATCTGGTGATTGCTAACTGCACCCCTCTTTCCGCTCCATAACGTGGTAGGACTCTGTTTAAGAGGAGCATTTGAATGGCCTTTGACACGAGCAAGGCTCCGTAAATTACAAAGTAGACAGTGAGGAAAAATCCGGGCAAGATACGAACACTAAAAAATTCGAAGCCCGTAATGAAGATCCCCATAAATGCCACATGCACATTAGGGTAGATACCCCAGACAACTGACTCGATCGCAATCAAAAAAAGAATATGTATGCAGATGATGACAGGTTGCAGATTTTTCAGGATGACTTCCTTGTTTTCCCTGAGCAGGGAAGACGGCCAAACTGAGAGAATATAATCAAAAAAACCCATGTGCAACCTGTAGAGTATCCAAACAATCAGAAAGGCAATGATACTCGAGAGTATAGACGAAAAGAGGATCACTGCTACCTGGTCATACCCCGAGATACCGAAAAGAATCACTGCAGCAGGAAATATTCCCAAAGTTCGTATAAGCCCTGGGGTAAAGCCGGTTTTGCCTCTAAAATTAGGTAGCTGGTAAAAATAGTAGACAAGGGCTACAATTGAAGCATAAAAGACAAAGAGCAGAATCAATACCTGAGGAAGAGCAACGAGGATCATAATCATGGCTATGGCCATAAACATAATCGAGCGGATGAGCAACCGCTGATGGAGTTTTTTTTCTATTAGCTGAGTGATCAGGCGGATCGCGGCAAGCATGGTCATAATGTACAGAAGTGCCTCCCACTGCAGCGGCAACTCAAAATCGATCGGCATCATATCGAGAAAGGCATTGGCACTCGAAGCCAAATAAATGGTCGTAGCCAAAGGATAGAGGGCAAAAGGATACCAGCGTGAGGCTGCAGTAATACTGCCTTTCGATTTGCGGATACCAAGGTAAGCTATTAAACAAACAAAGAAAATGAGCAAAACCAGCTCCCGATTATTGTCCAGGTTTTCCTGTTGAGCAGCGATAAACTGCCTGGTATTCGAATAGCTCTGCCGAAGCTGGTTGAGATTGATCCTGGTATAAAATTTCTTGGAGAGAATAGAGTGGGAAGTTTTCTTCAAAGCGGCCGCCCTCAGTTCGGCCACCATGGCCTCCAGCTCTGAGTCAGCAGAATAGAGCAAGACCTGAAAATCACCAATTTTTTTACCATCAGCTAAGGCTAGCGCGAGCTCCTCTTTAATTATCTGCAGAGCTGTTTCAACGGTCTCGATCAGTATATTTTGCTGGTTTTCAGCCAAGGCCAGAGAGAGTACCTCTTTTTGCTCGTATGCCAAAATCTGATCTTTTTTCGATTGCCATTCTTTTCTTTGAGCCGAAAGGTAGGTGATCGTGGAGGTTATCGGCTCACTGAGTTTTTTAAGGCGGCTGGAAATTTTAAAGATTGTTGTCTTATAGCTCCTCGTATTCATGAGTTGCAAATCAGAATTCGTCCGGTCAATGGCCATATTTCTTTTAAGCGTCTCAGCTTCTTGTTCAAGAACCGAGAGCGCCTTCTCCACAGCTATGCTGCGTTTTTCTTTGGCTACTCTGGTTTGCAGGTCAATCAACTCCTGGGGCAGAATGGTAGCCCAGGAATATATCTGAATAAGGGTGATTTGCTGCTCTTTACCGGCGGTTGCCGTCACCTCTTCTTCGCCGGGGTTTTCTTCGGCCGACAGAGGAAATAGCGGCAAGCCAATACCGGCTATCAGGACAACAACAAGAAAGAAAGAGCGAAAGAAACTTGGTAGATTCATCTACAACTCCTAAATGAAAATAAGAAAATTCCGGCCAACATGAAGAGAGATCTCTTATCCTAGCTTACTCCTAGATCGGACGCCAACCTTTTCCGATGATAATATACACTCCACTTCCCCATCCCGTCCCCAACATAAATACTTCCTACAAAACAAGAAAATATTTCTAAGGCACTAAATTCGATCAGTTATCAAGAGGTTTTATTGCTCCATGCCTTCATTCTGGTATAATGGGGCGTATGAAGACAAACTGGCAATATAATCATATCATCGACCTGGAATATTTGTGTCATCAGGATTCGGATGCTGACAGCAAGAAGCTCCATCAGCGAGACAGAAATATCTTTCTTGAAAACCAGAAGCAACTCAGCAATGCAGATGAACCAACCAACCGTGACCTGATCCGTTCATGGCTTGCAAAGGTGATACAAAAGGACTTTTCAGGCCCAGTCCAGAAAAGTCCGGGAACAATCTTCGGCGACGTCTATCTCCTTGCCCGGAATCTTGCTGTAATCAAAGGTATATTCGTTGGACTGATTGCTGGTTTTGCATTTTTCAGCTACACCGGCACAACTCCGGTGAACGTTTTTCATTTCCTGCTCCTTTTTGTCGTCTCCCAACTGGCATTTGCCGGATTTCTTCTGGGAGCATGTCTTCTTCGTCTGCTGTTGCCCGGAATGAGGCTTCCCTCGTTTTACTCTTTGCTCTTTCGGGGGATGATGGCCAAAATTGTTTCCATTTTCCATAAACAATGGCTGCGTACGGTGGCAACAGAAAAACGGGCCAGCGTCAACCACGCCTTTGGTATTTTCAAGGCTCGCAGCGCAGTATATGGCTCCCTCTTCTACTGGCCGCTCTTTGCTCTTTCCCAACTCTTTGCCATCGGATTCAACATCGGTCTTCTGGCGGCCACCCTGGTGAAAATTTTAACCAGTGACCTGGCCTTCGGCTGGCAATCGACCATGCAGTTTGGTGCCGCCGCCATCCACCATGGTGTCATGCTGGCGGCTTCCCCCTGGTCATGGTTTGTACCCGAGGCAAGCAGCTATCCATCACTTGCCGAGATAGAAGGCAGCCGGATCATCCTGAAAGAAGGCATTTATCATCTGACCACCGGGAATTTGGTCGCCTGGTGGCCCTTTTTGGTGTTCTGTCTGCTTTTTTATGGCCTGTTTCTCCGACTGGCTCTTTTTTTTATCGGTAAGGCGATGGAACGTCACTCCCTGCAAAACCTGGGATTCGACACCCCCGCCTGTCTTGCTCTTATCAGGCGCATGCAGACGCCTCTTGTCTCAACCCAGGGTTCACCAGAGCCGAAAAAAACGACGCCCGAAAAACATTCAGAGCAGAATAAAGAGACACCCCCACGGCCAGCTGTAAAAACCTTGGCTCAGGTCGTTCTCATTCCTGACGATATCTATGGACTCTGTCCGGCTGAAGAACTCCTCCCACTATTGCAAAGCAGAGGCTTTGCAATAAAAGATATACACAAATTCATGGTCAGCTATGATCAAGACCAGCAGCTCAAGGAACTTCTGTCGAGCAAAGAGTGGAGACCGGGGGAAGGGCTGTTTATTTTGATGGAAAGCTGGATGGTGCCCCTTATTGACTTTCTATCCTACCTCAAGGAATTGCGGGCAATTTTACCCAAAAATGCCATCATCAATCTAGGACTTATTGGCCGCCCGGATGCAACCATATTTACTCCGGTCGCCCCACAGGAGCTTACCATCTGGCAGCAAAAGGTGGAAGCCGCCGGTGATCCCTACCTGACTATTTTTTCTCTGATTTCCTAACAGGAAGACCTCATGACACCGGAATTTGCAATACTTGGACACCCCAACGAAGGAAAATCCTCCGTCCTCTCCACCCTTGCCGAAGATGATTCTGTACGGGTCAGTGCAACCCCTGGCGAAACCACAGAGTGCCGAACCTTCCCTGTGATAATCGATGGCCGGGAAGTGCTCCGTTTTACCGATACCCCAGGATTTCAGAATCCGGCAAGGGTGTTGAGTGAGTTGCAGAAACGGGCGGACAATGAAGAAAATCCCCTTAAAACATTTAGAGAATGTGCGGCCCAAATCCCGGAACTGCATGATGACTGTGAGCTTCTAGGCCCTGTGGAAAGAGGGGCGGGAATCATCTATGTGGTCGATGGCTCACGACCGGTCCGTAATGTCGACAGGGCTGAAATGGAGATCCTGCGCCTGACCGGAAAGCCCCGGATGGCTATTCTCAACTGCAAGGAAGACGAGACTGACAACCTTTTGGCCTGGAAAAACGAATTCCGGAAAAATTTCAATTCCAACCGTATATTTAATGCCCACCGAGCTACTTATGCCGAACGGATCCTTCTTCTCGAAACGCTTAAATCCATCGACCAGGACTGGCACCAGGTCCTCTCTGAGGTCGTCACCGCCTTTAAAAAAGACTGGGCAGCGCGCAATAATGCAACTGCAGATATCATCACCGCCCAGCTCAGGGATGCTCTCTCTCTGCAACTGACCAGGAACATCAGTTCCGAGGGAGAGGCAGACCAATGCCGGAAAAAGCTTTTTTTAACCTACAGTAAAACAATTAGCCGGATGGAAAAACACGCCCATCAGCGCATTCGGAGTTATTTCAAGCACAATATCTTTCAATATGATCTGCCACCACATTCGGTGCTCAACAAGGATCTGTTCGATGAACGGACCTGGCAACTTCTGGGTCTCACCCGACAGCAGGTCATCATCGCCGGAGGACTTGGCGGTGCTGCTATCGGGGCCGGTCTGGATGTAGCGGCTCTTGGTCACGGCCTGGGCATGTTCACCGCCATGGGAACCATTGCCGGGGCACTCGGCGCTCTTTTCGGTGGCGAAAATTTTTCCGACAAGGCCAAATTTCTTGGCATTCCGCTGGGGGGCAAGCGGGTCCAGGTAGGCCCGGCAAAATCCATCGATCTTTTCTTTGTCTTGCTAAACCGGTCCCTGCTCTACTACCAGCATACCATCAACTGGGCCCACGGCAGAAGGGACTATGCAAAAAGGGATCAATCGCTGGTGCCAATCGACTCACCCCAGGGATTCACCAAGGAGTGGTCCGCCGGAAACATCAAGATTTGTCATGATTTCTTCAAAATCAGCCGCGATGAAAAAGGGAACAATGGACAGAAAGCTGTGGAAAAGTTCAGACAGCTCCTCCTGACCACGATGCAGGATATATCAGAGAGCGACTAGGGTGAGATGGATTTTCTTTTTTCGACTTACTCTGGCCAGGATTCTCTTCCTGCATTAGTGTGTTTATTTAAAAAACATTGCGGCAAGAGACAAAGAGGCAGAAGAGATGTTCTACAAGAAAAGAGGAGAAGCGAATGGCTCAGGTTATAAAAGGTGTTTTTCCGGAAAGTATCAGAACTGAAACCGAATCCCCAAAAGACGACAAACAGGTTCCAAGCTATATCCTGCATATTTCTATAACTTTTTCGGACCCACTCATCTGGCGACGCATCCAGGTACCGGGGACATTCACCCTGGCCCAGCTACACGACACCATCCAACTGAGCATGGGCTGGAGCGATTCCCATGCCCATCAGTTTCTGGTAGGCAAAATCAGTTATGAACCCACCATGAAAAGCAATGTACCCAGAGAATCCAAGCGATTCGACGAACAAAAATACAAGCTGCACACTTTGGAGGAGGGCATGCAGTTTATGTTTTCCTACATCTATGATGCCGGCGAGGGATGGGAACATGAGATCCATCTGGAAGAGGTCATCCCCCCGACAAGACAGCTCAAACACCCTATCCTCCTGTCTGGCGAAATGGCATGCCCACCAGAGACAGTTGGCGATATCCATCAATACCATCAACTGATAACTGCCCTCGAATCACCAGAAAGTAAAAACCAAAACAGCCTTTATGAACTGACCGGTCGCCCCGATTTTGACCCGAGCTATTTTGATCTGGAAGCTGCAAAAAAACGGGTAATTAATGGTCGGTAAATGAACTCCGTTTCCACCTCAGTATCAAAGCTGAAGTAACACTACAGGGACCGCGTCCTTCTCGATCTCGATTTTGGTATCGCAGAGCAGTAATCGATTCCGGGCGATACCATAGTCATCTTCCAGCAGACTCTGCACCGCCGCACCCCTTTGCTGTCCGAGTGCCAGTAATGCGTTGAGGTCATTTTCATCCACCTCAACGACCTTACCCTTAACCGCTGTTTTTTCTTCTTCGGTTAAAAACTCCCAGGAAGCGACCTGGGGGCAGAGCTGGATATCTGCGTTAGAGCGGTCCTGTAAAATTTTACCTATCCTTTGCAAATAGTCGATATGCTCTTTGGTAAGCGAATTTTCCTGGGCCACAAACACCACCGGCGGCAGTGTCACCTGCAAGGCGTTCTCTCCAACTTTCATCCCGACGTAGGCAAGTGCCCCATAGGGACCAAGGGCGTACATGAGATATCCAGAGGCGGCGGGTACAATGGCCTTACTAAGCGCTGTGATCAGAACATCAGAGACGCCTACATTAAGTTCATTCACAGGTCCGCTCAAGGGGACCGCAAGGGAGATATTGCCTTTACTGTCCCTGAGTAGCGACAGCGCAGAATCAAGAGGAATTGGCAACTGATTATCCAGCTCCGCCGCCAGTTCAGGAGAAATAGTCTTAGTTTCCAGTTTTTTCAGTAAAATTTCGTTGTCCATATCCAATTCGTCATCGGCGAGGGCAATTTTAGTCTTTACCTTAAGCTGGCCACTCGCCAGTGCCGTACCAACCGACTGGACGGTGTAAGACGACAGACTCGAAAGAGGATAGTTTTTCAGCTTCAACTTCATGTCCAGACTCGGTTTTTCCTTAAAAGGTGAAATATGGCCATCAACCATTAAAGGCGCCCGTTTTTCAAGCTCCCCCTCGAGAAGGATCTCTGTTTCCTGATCGGGCTGACTCGAGTCAAGGCTGGTGACCTCCAGCTTGGAAATATTCAGGTCAGTGATATAGGGTACTGCCAGAGTATAATCTTGAAAAAAAACAGCGCTTTTACCAGCCACTACAATTTTCTGAAGTCTAAAGGGGGCACCCTTGGATTCTTTTACGGCAACTGTTTTTGCTGGTGGTGTAACCGGCCCAGTACTTTGTTCAGCCTCCGGCTTCGCCCCCGTCTGCATTTCAGCCAGTTGTTGAGTTATATTGATATTACCGTCCTTATCCCGAATGACTTTTGCCACCAGGTCGTCAAAGTGCAGTGTATCGCCCTGAAAACCTGCATCATTACTCCAACTGATTTCACCAAGAGTAGCGTCAGCAAATGACACGGCCGACTTTTTCGCCGAATCATCCCCGGAGCCAAGAAAGGCGAAGTTCTGTAATCGGACATTCTCAACCCCGACCTTCAGCTCATCATCTAAAGAAATATTATTGACAGAAAGCTCATCCAGCCGGACAAGCTGCTCATTATTTTGCAAAGCTGTAACGACTGAATTTTTCAAATTCAGCTCGCCTGCAGTGAATGTTGCCAGGTCTTCAGTGAGGATATTCGACAACTTGATTTCAGGGATATCAATAGTAAGAGGAAAATCCCCTGATATCGTTGACTTCAAACCGGCTGTGAAAATATCCTTCACCCCAATCGTCTTCCCTCCACGACCTTCCAGTTCAGCTACAGCCAGCCGGTCAAAAGAAACGGTGGGATTATTATTTTCCCCTTCGAAAAGTGAGAAATTAACAAGGGTAAGTGAACTCAGCCCTCCAATATCCGTGCTCTCGCCCAGACTGATGCTTGAGTCTGTTTTCAGTTCAAACTTCTCCTGTCCTATCCGTAGTTGTGGTTCCGCAAGGGTCGCAAGGAGATCGCCACCGACAAGAGAGCCATGCACGTCAAGAATCGACCGATTTCCGGAGTCCTTCTGGCTGAACCCTACCGCTCCCTGCCAGGAGGCCATCTTACCTCCCATGGCAAAAGACGTCGATAATTCTCCGCCCCCCAGCTGAAATTCACCGAGATCAATTGAACCATCTGCGCTGACAAAGGGGCCCTCTCCCTCATGATCGGAATCGTACTGAACAACCCCCTTCCAGGAAAGACTCTCCTCAACGATACCATAAGGCGGCAACACCAACTCGACACCTTCCAGAAGCAGAGATCCATCATTATTAATCAGAATATTTTCAGCGATTGTTACTGTGGTTTTACCACTCAGCTCAATAAGTGATTCCTCCATGACAAGTTCCGATACCGGAACTTGAACCTTTAAATCACGGGCCGAAAGTAAACCATCTGTTTCAATATTTACAGGACTACTTCCTGGCCCGACGTAATGCACCCGGCCTTTCCAGCTCAGGCTGTCAGCCTTAGTGCTAAAATCGTTATTGCCTATATCCGGTCCGGTAACCGCAAGACTACCGTCATAGTCGACCACGATCCCGCTTTCTGTTCCCTGAATAAAAAGAAGTTTGCCATCAATACCAACTTCTCCCGCAAGGGTCGGCATAACATCACTCAACAGCCGGGATAGCTCATCAAGTTGAAAACCTGCAATCGATATTTTACCACCAAGTTGCAGCTCAGGGACAAGTTGTACAGTATCCAGCTGCAGGCTAACAGGACTATC
Source organism: Desulforhopalus sp. (assembly GCA_013139415.1). Classification (GTDB taxonomy): domain Bacteria; phylum Desulfobacterota; class Desulfobulbia; order Desulfobulbales; family Desulfocapsaceae; genus Desulforhopalus_A. Next base: position 9,152 of record WTAT01000275.1, on the reverse strand, counting down.
GTTGAGTTGCCCTTTAAAAGTGAAAGTCCCAACAGGTTGCCCCTGTCGGGTGGTCAAACGAGTCAATTCTGCCTCTTCGATTACAAGAGTCATGTCCAGATCAGGCGTTTTCAGATGGACGCTACAAGTTTTCAGAACAACCTGATCGGCAAGGTACTTCCAGGCGGATGCCACTTTTTCGCCGGATTCCACTGTTCTCTCTTTCCTTTTGCCTTGCAGAGTATACGAGCCAAAACGCCAGCTGCCATCTTTATACTGTTCAAGGTCAATGGAAAAGTCGTTATATTCTGCTTTTTCCACCCGAACATCATGGTTAAAAAGCGAAGTAAGACCCACATCAAGCACTACGCTGGAGTTTTTAATAATTGACCGTCCCCCAAGCTGCACATCCATTTCTCCCAACGTCACTTGCCCTTTAAAGGGATTGAACCTGAGACTTTGGATGGTGGCACTGTCAGCACCATTCTTTTCCAGCCAATCGGTAAGATAATATTTTACACCAAATGGCATAAGCAGAAAAAACAGGGCGATGGCTACGACCATACCGCCACAAATTTTCATCCAGCGCTTAACTCGAACTTGTTTGGTTTTCTTCTCAGTCATTGTTTTCACTTTCTTTCCCATTAGTGCCTTACTCTAGATCTTCTGTCATAAAAAACAAGAAATCTGGAGAGTGTATTGAAATTGGTAACTTAAAGTGACCACCAAGGCACTTATCCTGGCTTATTTTCCCGTTTACCGGGGTTAGTGCCTTACTCCTGATTTCCTGTCATTCAGTTCAATACCCCCTCGGAGTCTGTCCGCTTACCTGAGGGGTACTCTTTTTAGTACCCCCTTGAGGGGTATAAAAAACAAGAAATTGCATCAAGCACATTAGGCTCTTTGGTATATTGGCAGGCTTGTAGCCGTCAGGTATCCCACGGCAATTATTTGTTGAAGGATTATTGATTCTAATAGATAATGCATATAAAGAAAAATAAAAAATACCAATAACCTTCCCTTGCACATTTCAAACGTACGTTTTACAATCCAATCCCGGCCCTGAGAAACTTATGCCCCCTATGCCATGAGCATTATTGGCCAGTGTATCTACTATGCCCTTGGCTCAACAGTCATCCAGAAAATCAATGCAGACACTGCCCCCACAGGAGACAATCTGGACCGACTGGCGGAATCCGTATGGCTTTTTTCCCTCGGTGGAATTGCCAGGATCAAAGAGGAAATTCTATCTCCATCGAAGGCTGAAATATGAAAAAAAGGTTACGCATCATTCTTCCACTCCTGGCGGCAGTCATTGGCGGTTTCGTTGTCTTCAATATTCTCGATCATCGAAATGATGGTACATCACTTCGGTTTTCCGGCAATATTGAAGTCACCGAGACCCAAATGAGCTTTAGAATTGCAGGTCGCATGGAAGAACGTCAGGCGGAAGAGGGAGATACAGTCGTCGCTGGCCAGGTGGTCGCAAGACTTGAGAAAAGCGATCAAACCATTGCATTGGCTCAGTCAGCAGCTAATCTGGCCTATACCGAAGCGGTTCTGGCTGAACTCGCGGCAGGCAGCCGCAAGGAGGATATCGATCGGGGGGAAGCAAAAGTCATGCAGGCTCGCCACAGTTTGACGGAATTGCGAAACGGCAGCCGTATCCAGGAAGTCGAAAGTGCACGGGCGGAGCGAGACAGTGCAAAGGCGGCAGAACAATCGGCAGTCGTCCAGCTGAAACAGGCAAGAATCGACCAAAATCGTTACAGCAGCCTGTATAAGGATGAAAGTGTCAGCAAAAACGCCCTTGAAACTTACCAGACCCTCCTTGAAATTGCAGAAAACAGAGTAAAGGAAACCCACGCACGAACCAAAGCTGCAAACGAACGGCTTGAGCTGCTCAAGGCCGGCCCACGCATCGAGCAGATCCACAGGGCAGAGGCAGCACTGAAACAGGTCGAAGCAGAATATGCCCTAATCAAGGCTGGCCCACGTATCGAGAGTATCGACCAGGCAAGGGCCAAGGTCAGGGTTGCCGTGGAAACCGTTAATCAGGCCAAACAACAGCTGAGCTATACCGAGCTGGTTGCGCCCATGAATGCAGTGGTGCTCAGCACCTCGGCTGAGGCGGGGGAATATCTTAACCCCGCTTCCCCGGTACTCACCCTCGGTCGGGTAGATAAACCATGGCTACGCGCCTATATCCACGAAAAAGATCTTGGTCGGATCCAGCTGGGCCAGCAGGTCGAGGTAACAACCGATACATTTCCAGACAAGACCTATCCGGGTCGGCTGAGTTATATCAGTAGCCAGGCAGAATTTACCCCAAAAACAGTGCAGACCTTTGAAGAACGGGTCAAGCTCATGTTCCGGATCAAGGTTCTGCTCGATAACCCTGACAACGAACTCAAACCCGGGATGCCTGCAGACGGACTCATTAAGTTTTCGGAAGGATAAGATGACTGAGGCGATGGAGACTGCGACTCTTTTTCCGGTGAGAGGACTATGATTCTACGCGAGACAACAGCCGGTCCCACTCCAGCTATTCCAGCGATTTCCGCAGATGGACTGTCAAAGAAATTCGGTCCACTCACTGCCGTCGATCAATTGCATTTAACCGTCTTTCCAGGAGAAATTTTCGGACTTGTAGGCCCTGATGGGGCAGGCAAATCGACCAGTCTGCGCATGCTGGCTACCATCATGGATGCCGATTCCGGAACTGCCCGGATCGCTGGTTTTGATACCTCAGACGAGGCAGCTGCAGTCAAGGACCATCTTGCCTACATGAGCCAGAAATTCGGGCTGTACCAGGACCTCACTGTTGGCGAAAATATCGATTTTTATGCAGACCTCTACGGCATGAGCCGCAAAGGCAGGCAAAGTCGCATCGAAGAGCTGCTTGATTTCAGCAACATGCGACCCTTTATCCGTCGCCGGGCAGGCAATCTCTCCGGTGGCATGAAACAAAAGCTCCAGCTCATTTGCGCCCTGATTCACACCCCGAAAGTGCTCTTGCTCGACGAACCGACCAATGGTGTAGACCCGGTGAGCCGTCGGGATTTCTGGCGAATCCTCCACAGACTTCGACAGCAGGAGGTTGCTGTCCTCATCACCACAGCCTATCTCGATGAAGCGGAGCGCTGTGACCGGATAGGACTCATCGATCAAGGCAAGCTTCTGGCCGTCGGCACACCAGGTGAGATCAAAAAACTGATGGATGGCCGGATACTGACAATCAAATCCCGTCAGGCGAGGAAAATTGTCAACCTGCTACACGATCAACCTTTTGCAAAAAGCGTTAATCTGTTTGGTGATACGATCCACCTGGTTTGCCGGGACAGCAAGGAGACCCAAAAACAGATCACAGATCTTCTCGACAGTGAGAAACTCAGGTTCGAGCAGGTTCGGGAGACCCAACCGTCTCTTGAAGATATCTTCATCAGCTTGCTGGGAAAAAGCAAGCAACCGAGACCTAAAGCAGAGGAGACCGCCAGCATAGCACCGGAACCTTCAGCAACGGATGACACCCTGGCCGTTCGGGTTGACCATTTAACCCGAAGATTCGGCTCTTTCACAGCCGTCGACAATGTCAGCTTCCAGGTGAAGAAGGGGGAAATTTTTGGTTTTCTTGGCCCAAACGGAGCCGGGAAGAGCACCACTATTCGTATGCTCTGCGGACTACTAAGCCCAAGTTCGGGCACGGGAACAGTGGCTGGATATGACATCCTCGGGGAAACAGAACAAATTAAGCTGCATATTGGCTATATGAGCCAAAAATTTTCCCTCTACGAGGATCTTTCCGTCGCAGAAAACATCAGTTTTTACGGTGGCATCTATGGCCTGCGCGGCAAGCGCCTGGAAGATCGCCTCAACTGGGCGCTTGCGATGGCGGGTTTACAGGAACATCAGTCCAGTCTTACGGCCATTCTCAGCGGCGGTTGGAAACAGCGTTTAGCACTTGCCTGCGCCATCCTGCACGAACCGCCGATCATCTTCCTTGATGAACCGACCAGCGGGGTAGATCCCCTCAGCCGCCGACAATTCTGGGATCTCATCTACAGTATGGCGGATCGGGGAGTCACTATTTTTGTAACCACCCACTATATGGAGGAGGCTGAGTACTGTGACCGGCTCGCCCTCATCTACGACGGTAAGATGATCGCCTCGGGATCGCCAATGGAGCTGAAGACCCGGTTTATGCATGACAAGATCATCGACCTGCGCTGTCCCGATCCCCAGGCACTGATAACTCCGTTAAAAACCCTGCCCGAAGTCCGGGACGCTGCACTCTTTGGTTCAGGACTACATATCATCACCCCGAATGATAAAGCCGCCATAGAGGCGATCACTCGTTTTCTCAATACTCGCGGCCTGGACCTGGATGGCGTCACCATGGAGACCATCCTGCCGAGCATGGAAGATGTCTTTATCTCTCTCATCGAGGAGGTGGACAGAAAAAGCGACAGCCATAAAGATAGTGAGGCGATAAGACCATGAACCTCAGACGTCTCACCGCAGTCGCCCGCAAAGAAACCCTGCACCTTGTGCGCGACTGGCGGAGCCTTACTTTAGCCCTGGCCATCCCGCTTATCCTCATCCTTCTCTACGGCTACGCCCTCACCCTTGACCTTCGGCTGGTCCCGACCGTAGTCTGGGACCAGTCACGCACGTCCGAAAGCCGCGAACTGCTCAGTCTTTTTCAGAATTCTCCTTATTTTGCAATCAAAGGCTATCACGATGATTATCATGGGCTGCAAAAGGAGCTGGATCGGGGAAATGCCATGATCGCCTTAGTCATCCCCGGCGACTTTGCTGCCAAGGTGCAGGCTACCAAACCGGTGAAAATCCAGATTATCGGCGACGGCAGCGACGCCAACACCTCCCGGCTGGCAATGGGTTATGCGGCAAACATCGGCACCATCTACGCTCTTAAGGTCACCTCGGAACAGATGCAGTTAAAAGGTCAGGGAGAGCTCAAGCAGCCGATCGAATTGATCCAGCGTGCCTGGTACAACCCAGGTCTCAGAAGCCAGAACGTACTTATTCCCGGCATCATCGCCCTGGTCATGATCGTCGTTGCCGCACTACTCACCAGTACCACGGTGGCCAGAGAATGGGAAACGGGGACCATGGAACAGTTGATCAGTACCCCGCTCCGCGGCCCCGAACTGATTTTTGGCAAGGTCATTCCCTATTTCTGTATCGGCATAACCGATGTGGCGGTGGCCGTTCTGATGGGTAAATGGATTTTCGATGTACCGATAGTCGGCAACGCCGGACTGTTGTTTGCTCTATCCGCCCTCTTTTTGACCGGTGCCCTGTTTTTTGGTATGACGCTCAGCATCAAGTTAAAATCGCAGGTTCTGGCCAATCAGCTGGCCATCATTGTCGGTTTTTTGCCCACGCTTATCCTGAGTGGTTTTGTTTTCGCCATCGAAAACATGCCGTTGCCCCTGCAGTTCCTTACCTATATCGTCCCTGCCCGCTATTTCATCGCCATCCTGCGCGGCATCTACTTAAAAGGCATCGGACTTGAGATTCTTTGGCTCGATGCTCTGTTTTTAGCACTCTACGCGATGCTCATGGTATTCCTTGCCAACCGCAATTTTTCTTTCAAACTGGAGTAAGAGATGCTGCAACGCCTTTTCCGCATGCTCATCAAGGAATTCTTGCAAATGCTTCGCGATCCACGGATGCGGGTGGTCATCTTCGGCATCCCGGTGATCCAGATGACCATCATGGCCTTTGCCCTGACCACCGATGTGACAAATATCCGCATGGCTGTGCTGGACATGGATAAAACCCCGGCTTCAAGAGAACTGATCAGTGCTTTTACCGCCAGTAACTATTTCCGCATTTCTGTGTATATGCTCTCCCAGGATGAGATCACCCCTCTGCTGGATCGCAGTGAGGTCCGAGCGATATTGCAGATCCCTGCAGGATTCAGCAAAGATATACTCACCGAGAACACCGCCGGGGTGCAGCTCATCACCGACGGCACCGACAGCAACAGCACCTCCATTGTCCTCGGCTATGCGGGAATCATTGTAAGTGATTATAATGATAAAATGCGAAAGAAACGTCTCGGCAGAAAAGGCACCATCACATCACCGCTACAGATAAAGACCGAAAGCCGCGCCTGGTACAACGTCAACCAGGAGAGCCATTATTATTATGTCCCCTCGCTGATTGCCACCATGCTCTATATCTTCAGCCTGCTGCTTACCAGCATCGGCATCGTACGGGAAAAGGAGATCGGCACCATCGAACAGGTCATGGTCACCCCGATTCGCGGTATCGAATTTATCCTTGGCAAGACCATCCCTTACATGCTTACCGGCTATATCTCGATGTCGATCATGCTCGTTGTCGCCTATTTTGTTTTTGGGGTCCATGTACGGGGCAGCCTGCCGCTCCTCTATACCTTGACCGGGATCTATCTCGCCGGAAATATGGGCATTGCCCTTATAATCAGCGGCGGTGCCTCAACCCAGCAGCAGGCCTTACTCACCAGTTTTCTGATACTCATGCCCTCGGTCATGCTGAGTGGCTTCATGTTCCCGATCAGTAATATGCCCGACCCGGTCCGCTACGCCACTTTCATAAACCCCATGCGGTGGTATCTTGAAATCCTGCGGGGCATTGTCATGAAGGATGTCGGAATTTCAGCCCTCTGGCCGGCAATTGTTTCCCAAAGCTTCCTGTCTGTAACTTTCCTGACCATCGCCATCGGACGATTCAAGAAAACCCTGTCGTAATCAAGGAGGACAATCAACCGCCATGATTAAAACAATCAATACGGAAAAGAAACCGATTCAACTCTGGTTGGAAGATATCGACCACGATACTCTGGAGCAGGCCAAAAACCTGGCAAACCTCCCTTTTCTTCATCATCATGTGGCGATCATGCCAGACGCCCATGTCGGCTACGGCATGCCGATTGGCGGCGTGGCCGCAACCAGAGATGCGGTCATCCCCAATGCGGTGGGGGTTGATATCGGCTGTGGGATATGCGCCGTACAGACCTCACTGCCCCATATAGAAAAATCGCAGCTGAAAAAGGTGCTGCAGACCATTCGACAGACGGTACCTCTTGGTTTCAAACACCACAAAAAGGTACAACCAGGCAACAGAATGCCGGAAATTGCGGGAACGCTCACAGAAAAAGAGCTGCCGGTGGTCTCCAGAGAATATGAAAACGGGCGGCTGCAACTTGGCACGCTCGGTGGCGGTAACCACTTTATCGAACTGCAGCAGGGAGATGACGGCTATATATGGCTGATGGTCCACTCCGGCAGCAGAAACATCGGTTACCAGGTGGCCAACCATTATAATCGGCTGGCGGCAGCATACAACCAGGCACATGGTGCGAAAATTCCCACAAAATGGCAGCTCGACTACCTTCCCGTACGGTCCGAAGCGGGGCAACACTATCTAAAAGAGATGAACTATTGTGTGCAATTCGCCGTTGGCAACCGTCAGGCGATGATGCAGAAAGTTAGTGAAATCCTGCTGGACTTCGAACCAACGGTTTCCTTTTCCCCCGCCTTTGATGTCGCCCATAATTACGCATCCCTGGAATATCATTTTGGCAAGGAGGTCTGGGTTCACCGAAAAGGTGCAACCCGGGCGGCAGCAGGCGAGACAGGGATCATTCCCGGTTCCCAGGGGAGTACCAGCTATATAGTACGTGGCCTGGGTAACAAGGAGAGTTTTTGTTCCTGCTCACACGGGGCCGGCAGAAGACTCGGCAGAAAGCAGGCTCGGCGGCAACTCGATCTGAGGGAAGAGATCCACCGCCTCCAGCAACAGGGCATTCTCCACGCCATTCGCCATAAAAAAGATCTGGATGAGGCCGCGGGGGCCTATAAGGATATCACTAAAGTGATGGACAACCAGCGAGACCTCGTTGAGGTTATAACAATACTCAAACCGCTGGCTGTGGTGAAGGGATAAAAGCCGGGATCGGTGCCGATTCACGAGAATTTCCGCCTCCGGCACCGACCAGGAAGAAAAAGGCTATCAGGGAGCCAGCCGTTCGATGGTCCAGTCGTTTGAATCACTCTTTCTGGAATAAAGGAACCGGTCGTGAAGACGGTTTTTTCTGCCCTGCCAGAACTCGATTTCAACTGGCTCAACGCGGAAGCCACCCCAGAAAGACGGCAGTGGTATCTTTCCTTCTCCAATCTTTCTTTTCATCTCCTGAAATTTTTGCGACAGAACCTGCCTTGACGACAGGATTTGGCTCTGGCTTGAGACCCAGGCAGCCATCTGGCTTTCTTTCGGCCTGGTCATAAAATATTTTGCTGATTCCGCAACGGATATCCTGGAGGCAATGCCGTTGATCTTTACCTGCCGCTCAAGATCAAGCCAGGCAAAGAGCAGACTGACCTGAGGATTATCCTTTAACTCTCTTGCCTTTCTGCTCTCGAAATTAGTAAAAAAGACAAACCCTTTCTCGTCATAGTATTTTAACAAAACTGTCCTCTGACTGGGCTGTCCTCCACTACCAACAGTGGCCAGACTCATAGCAGTCGGGTCGGAGATTTCGGTTTTCCGAGCCTGATCAAACCACTCTGTAAACTGCAAGATCGGGTCGGCGTTAAGACCCGAACGTGATAAGCCTCCCTTTAAATATTCCCGCCGGAACTGACTAAGATCCACAAACGTCCTCTCATTTAAAACCGTCGATGTCGCTGGTGCTCATTATGACCACCAGCACGAATATCAAACCTCTTTAATACCTTCCAGTTTCCAATCCTGGGTCCCAACCGGCCTCGCCCAGGTCCATTCCTCGTTAAATTTGATTGGAGTGGTCATATTCCCCTCAACCAGTTCTCCACTTTTATCATCCACGGTATAGTCAAGCAGGTTTGCAGAAAACAACACAGTGACAAAATCTTCCTGACCATCGCTTCCAGCCTGAATGATTTCCAGGGTACGAACAGCAATGGATTCGAGCTTGTTAATATGTCCTTTGTTGCGCATTTCCGCAAAATGTCCTGCATATTCACCTGCCAACTGGTCTCCCAGAAGGTGTTTGTAAGAGTCTAATTCCCTTCGCATCCAGCCGGCCTGCACCTGAAAAAACACATCGGATGCTACCTCTGTAAAATGGCTGGGATCAAAATCCCGGTCGGTTTCACGAATCTGGTTAAATCCCTCCTCCA
>WTAT01000314.1 GCA_013139415.1 Desulforhopalus sp. | reverse complement strand
CTTGCCCGCTCGCGATAGACCGACCAGGACAATTTCCGCCGCCTCCAGAGACTCCGGTTTCAAACCGTCATCATGGGACAGGGCAAAATCAATGGCGGTGACCTGTTTCAGGTCAACTTGATGGGTTTCCCGGTAGAGCCCAGGGGTGCCAAGAGGTGCAATGCCCAGAAATCTTTCTATTTTATCAAGCACCTGCCCCATAAGGTCAATGGTAATAACGCTCTGCTCTTCGGCTTTTGTAACCAGATAGTGTCGCAGGTTGGGGTCGACAATGGTGTGGGCGATCAGGCGCTCAACATCTTTTATTCGTCCAAGAAGATCGTCTACCTGACTTTCTGCACGAATATGCGGAACCTTCACCACGGTGATATCGCTGTCTGGAAATTGAACCAAGGTCGACTCCACCAGGTGAGAAGCATTAATGCCCTCCCCGCAGGAGGCAATATAAATCATCTTAAAATTGTTAGATACAGGCTGATCCATTATAAAAAAGACCCTTTACAAACTTTTTGGGAGTTAGGAATAGATTAATCCAACCCCCAACCAAATGGAGTTAGAGGAAAACAAGTATACGACAAAAGAGCTATAAGTTGTTGCTTATATCAATACGCCAGAACTGTACTCAAAGTTCATTAATAACAACTTCATTCTCATCATTACTCAGTTCCCTTGCTCTTTTCCAGACGGGACCGTTTTCTGTATCGATAACCACAATTCCTTTTCTGGCAAGTTCCACCCTGGCCTCATCAGCAGCCTTCCAGTCCTTAAGCAACCTGGCCTGCTCGCGGCGTTGGAGGAGGGCGTTCACATCGGGTGCCAAAGGACAACCCTGCAGCCGGAACACATTCAACACCTGATTTAACTTTTCAAGGCTTTTAAGGATATAGGTTTTCTGGTCTTTATCGAGATGATTAACCTGGAGGATCGGATATACCTTTCTGATAAAACGATAGATTGCCCCCATCCCTTTTGAGACATTCAGGTCATCATCCATCGCTTCCAGGAACTGGTCTTCCATAGCCGAAACGAAGGCGGTGACCTCAGGATGAGGTTTACCAGAGGGCAGACAATTCAGCTTGCAGGTAAATTCATCGAGTCGTCTGAGGGCTGTACGCACGTTATCCAACCGCTTATAAGAAAAGTTAAGCGGTTTACGATAGTGCACAGAAAGCATCATAAACCGCACCTCACGTCCCGTATAGCCTCGCTGAAGAAGTTCTTTAAGTATCACATTATTGCCCGCGTCAGCAGACATATTCTTGCCGTCAACCAGTACCAATTCAGAGTGCAGCCAATAATTGGCCAGCGGCTTACCTGTGAGCGATTCAGCAATGGCAATCTCATTTTCATGGTGAGGAAAGATCAGGTTCCTGCTTGAGGTATGAATATCCATGGTTGGGCCCAGATTTCTGGTAGCCATAGCCGAACATTCCACATGCCAGCTGGGGCGGACATTACCCCAATCCGTCTCAAAAAAGATTCCCTTCTTCAACTCCCCTAATGTTGATCGCTTGAGAAGAGTGAAGTCCCGGGGATTATCCTTCTCATAGTTATCCAGATCGACTGTTCTACCAAGCTGGATCTTGCTCAGATCAATTCCCGAGAGCCGGCCGTATTTTTTAAATTTGGAAATATCAAAGTAAATTGAGCCGTGCTTTTCATAAGCATACCCTTTATGGATGAGCTCGTGAGCTATCTCAATCATATCGGCCACATTCTCAGAAGCCATGGGATACCCCTTTGCCCGCTTGACCCCGAGCGTATCCATATCCTCCATAAAGCCGGAAATATACTCTTTGGTATACTCCTTTAATGGTTTTCCAGCTTTTTCCGCACCGGCGATAGTATTATCGTCGATATCAGTAAAATTCATATAAGCATCCACCTGTAACCCTTTAGATTCCAGGGTGCGGGTGATAAGGTCCGAGACTAAAAATCTGCGGCAAAGGGAGAGGTTGGCCATTTCATAAGCGGTCGGCCCACAGGAATAGAAAGTTACATGGCCCTCATGCTGGGCCACAAACTCTTCTTTTCTCTTAGACATCGTGTTGAAAAAACGCAGTTTCTTCTTTCCGTCCTTTTTTTCAGGAGGAGTAAAAAGTGGTGTACTGAGATAGCGTTCGCCCCCATCAGGCAGGATGACAACTACCAGCCCCTTCTCCAGGCCTTCAGCATATTCGATGGCAGCAGCCATGGCACCACCACTGCTCATTCCCACCAACATCCCTTCTTTACTGGCGAGTTTTCTGGCCATGCTGAAGGCATTGTCATCATCAACAAGAACGATCTCGTTCGGAATGGACTTATCAAAGATACCCGGTTTGTAGGATTCCTTCATGTTCTTGAGTCCCTGGATTTTGTGGTCCAGGTGAGGTTCAACGGCAATAACCTTGACATGGGGCTGAAACTCATGGAACCAGGCACACAGCCCCATGATGGTCCCCGATGTTCCGAGAGTAGCCACCAGATGAGTTACCTTGCCGTCTGTTTGTTGCCAAATTTCCGGGCCGGTATGATCGTAATGGGCCCGCCAGTTTGCTTCATTATTGTACTGGTCGGTCAAAAAATAGCGGTCCGGAAATTCCCTCACCATGGCGTAGGACTTTTCAATGGCCCCATCCGTTGCTCTGGCCGCAGGGGTAAGCAAAATCTCGGCGCCATAGGCCTGCATGATTTTACGCCGTTCGATACTGGCAGACTCCGGCATAACCAGAACGCAGCGATACCCTTTGGCAGCGCAGACCATGGCGAGACCAATCCCGGTATTACCGCTGGTTGCCTCAAGAACGATTTTATCCTGAGTCAGCCCCCCGCTTTCCTCACCAGCTTCAATCATGGAAAGGGCAATACGTTCCTTTACCGAGCCACCAGGGTTGGTCGATTCCAGTTTGCCGTAAATTTCCACCAAATCATTTTGAAAAAGACGGTTAATGCGTATAAGTGGGGTATTGCCTACTGCGCTTAATATATCTTTGTGTAACATTATATCGTCCGATAAACCAAAGGTAAGACACCCGCTCCGTTAACCAAGGAGACGGGATGAGTTATTCCGTTTTTCTCTTACATGCCTGGGCAAGATACCAAAACTGCATAAGCGCTTCCCGACATTTCTCATCTGCTACACATTCAACCTGCCGTTGAAATGCTGCTATTTTCTCTTCACTTGGTTTGACAAATTTTATTGAGGGTTCCGATTCCTGATCAGACATTTTAGTCTTACCAGTTTTACCTTTAGGCAGAACCATCTTAATATCCTTTAGACTTGAAAGTCGCAAAGAACGGTTCAGAGTATCCAGCAGTTCCAGCTTTTCATATTGAAACTGCTGCAACCATGACGAATTTGTAACTTCCAGCCAAAGCACCCCTCTTTCGATTTTCAGCGGCTGGGCGTACTCATTCATCTCTTCCCTGACCAATTCCTTCCATCTGGGGAAAATTGAATGCAGATCAAGTTGTTTTTCCCACCCTTTGTCATGAAGAACATTGGGAATTAACCGGGAAATTTGATTTTGTTTGGATTTTACCCTTCCGGCCATTGTCATTACCGCCTGTTTGTTACAATAATCATCACCACTCTTTACTTAGAAAAAACGCAATTAGCAAGCTCCACAGAACGGTAAAAAAACAAAAATGCCCGCATTCCTCAAGCGAGGAGTGCGGGCTGATTACCACTACCTGAATGGCACATCTATCAATAGATACTCAAATACTCATCTAATTCCCACTCAGTTACTGCTGTTCTATAGCTGTCCCACTCCTTCTCTTTTGCCTCAATATATTTGCCAAAGATATGCTCACCGAGAGTGTCTTTAGCAAGCTCACTCGCCTTCAATTCTTCAACAGCTTCCTGAAGGCTGGCTGGCAAGACGGCAATGCCCTCCTCCTCCATTTCCGCCGCTGTCATCTTGAAGATATCACGCTTGACCTCAGCTGGCGGGGTGAGGTTATTCTTCACACCGTCAAGACCAGAATTCAGCATCATGGCAAGAGCAAGATACGGGTTACAGGTAGGATCCGGGCAACGGATCTCAGTTCGGGTAGACAGGCCACGGGCAGCCGGGATACGCACCAAAGCGGAACGATTCGATGCAGACCATGCACAGTAGACTGGAGCCTCATAACCGGGAACCAGACGCTTGTAAGAGTTGACCAGTGGATTGGTGACTGCAGCAAATGCGCGAGCATGTTTTAGTGAGCCGGCAATGTAGGCATAGGCAATTTTTGACAACTGCAAAGGAGCAGATTCGTCAAAAAAGGCGTTGGTGCCGTCCGCATTAAACAGAGACTGGTTGGTATGCATACCGGAACCGTTGATGCCGAAGATTGGTTTTGGCATAAAGGTCGCATGCAGACCATACTTGGAGGCGATAGATTTAACAACCCACTTAAATGTCACGGTGTTGTCAGCAGCGGTCAGGGCATCGGCATATTTAAAGTTGATCTCGTGCTGTCCCTCGGCCACCTCATGGTGAGAGGCTTCGATCTCAAAACCCATTTTCTCAAGGGTCTCGATGATTTCACGACGACAGTCATTGCCTGTATCTTCAGGATCAAGAGAGAAGTAACCGGCGACATCATTGGTGATGGTGGTAGCACAACCGTTTTCATCCTTTTCAAACAGGAAGAATTCGGCTTCGGTACCTACGTTCATGGTGTAGCCAAGTTCCTTGGCTTCAGCCAGAACACGCTTAAGGTTGACACGGGGACAACCCTCGAAAGGGCTTCCGTCTGACTTATATACATCACAAATGATTCGAGCGGCAGCGATACCTTCCTTGTTTCTCCATGGGAGAACGGTGAAGGTATCGTAGTCAGGCTTGAGATACATGTCAGATTCATCAATACGCACAAAACCATCGATGGAAGAACCATCAAACATCATGTCACCATCCAAAGCCTTCTCAATCTGGCTCTGTGGAATTGCGACATTTTTCATAAAACCAAAGATATCGACAAACTGGAGGCGAAAGAATTGAATATTTTCATCCTCAATGATTTGCATAATTTCTTCTCTAGTCATTTCAACAATCTCCTTTCTATTCAGTATTATTTTCTTTATTGCCAGATTTTTATATTCCAGAACAAATTACTTCTTTATTAACATTTCTGACAATGTTTGCAACAAACAAATGAAATTTTATTACATGTTTGTCATTTTTCACAGCAAGGTATTCCCCTCCCCAGATACACGAAAACCAACGAACTACTTGACCGAATGGCTTATGAAATGGAGTATGCCCTCCGTAACCTCTTTCTTAAATTCCTCGTCAACTATTTTTCCCCCCTCAGAATCAGATACATAAAACACGTCGATCAACTGTTCCACCTCAGTCGCTATATATGCCTTATGGATATTCAGACCAAAATCAGATAATGCCTGAGTAATATGATAAAGCTGGACGGGCAGATCCGCCGCATACACCTCAATTACCGAATACTTATCCGAACTTTCATTATCGATGACAATCTTGGAAGTAACATCGCCAACCATCTGGCTTCGTCGACCGTAGGTTGAGGACAACTTGCTATACAGGCGGTGGCTAAGCCCCATTCTATGCGCTATGGCAAGGTCAAGCTGGTCATTAAGAGTCTGCCAGTCTCTTTCCGCAAAACTCAAGCCATTTGTTGAATGAACATCTATCACATCAACAACGGTACCGTCCCCCCAGGTAAAAATCTGAGCCTTTGCAACGGAAAGGTTATTGAGCGCCATGATGCCACAAATTTTAGCCAACAAGCCAGATCGATCTTTTGTCATAATCAACAGCGACCAACTCTCGTCAGCCCTGCTGGCAACAATCAACGACTTCTGACGAATCCGCGGGAAATTATCCCGCTGGGTCAACACATGCTCAGCAATCGCCTCTGGAGAAAAAGAGAGAATATAATCGGCACCCAGGGTCTCCAGATCTACCTTCAGGCCTTCTTCACCCTTTAACTGCACTCGGACCTGTTCACGCAGCCACTCCACCCCTTGCTCTTCATGGGCCGTCACATCCTGGACGCCATGGCGGCCATGTTCCAGATAAGGATAAACCTTGAGAAACAGATCCTCCATCAGAGAGGCCTTCCAGTCACTCCAGGCAGAAGGTCCGGTCGCTTTTGAGTCGGCAACAGAGAGCAGATACAACATGGAGAGACGGCTCAAATCACCAATTGTCTCCGCACATTTTTTAATAAATATCGCATCGTTTAAATCACGACGCAGGGCATTTTCAGGAATAAACAGATGATACAGGACAAGAAACTCAAGAGTGCTGCACTCTTTTTCGGTAAGACAAAACCGCTTCCCTATCTCCACGGCAAGCGCCGCACCCTCAATGGAATGATCGCGGCCGGAGCCCTTACCGATATCATGCAACAAAGCAGCAAGATACAAGACCTTCATATCCTCGACATTTTGAACCACAGTGGTCCAGACTGCGACCAAAGCATGGAGTTCCGCCACGGCCTGCAGAGAATGCCGATCAACCGTGTAGATGTGGTACAGATCATGCTGGGCCAAACTGGTAATCTTGGAAAACTCAGGAACACAAGCGGCCAAAACCCCGGTTTCCAGCATGGTTTCAAGAACCAGTGCGATATCTTTTGCTTCAACAAGCAGGGTGAAAAAAGACTTCGCAAATCTCGGGGAAGTCCGTTCTTTGTCTGTGATCAGCCCTACAAATCCCAAAATAACCTTGCGGGTTCTGTGGTGCAGCGGCAGACCCGTGCGAGCCATAGCAAGAAACACCCTGATAAGCGTCTGCGGCTTGGCAAGGATCTGCGATTTGCTCGCAGTAAGATGTATCCGACCAGTCCTGATTTCTATACCATTCTCCAAGACCCTGTCTGCAACCACCTTGCCCTTCTTACCTGCCAGGCCCAAAACCTCGTCCACATGGTCGAAAAACAGATCACTGGTGAGACTTATAGCCTGCAGGGCGCTATACAGGTCGCGCATAAAACGCTCTACACTGCGCACCACCCCATTCGCTGGGTAATTGAATGCCTCTGCTACATCTTCCTGCTGCTCAAAATAAAGCTGATCGCTTTTGCGATTACTGATGAAATGCAAATGGCAGCGCAGCCGAACAAGCATATTTCTAGCGTCAAGAAACTCTTTAGTCTCTTCATCAAGCAAAAGGCCTGCACCCTGGATGTCACGCAGACTCTTTAAGCCAAAAACAACTCTGGCCGTCCACATCATGGCCTGAATATCCCGCATCCCTCCACGCCCTTCTTTGACATGAGGCTCCAGGAGATAGCTGTGGCTGCCGAAACGATCACGACGACTCTGACGATGCTCCTTCATCTTCTCGACGAACTTCTCCCGATGCCCGTCGACATATCGCTTACGATAAGCCTTCAAAAGTTCATCAAACAAATCTTGTGAACCATGGATCAACCGGGCATCAAGGAGGGCGACAAGGAAAAAGTAATCCTCCTTGGCATGACTCATGGATTCGGCAATAGTGCGGACACCATGACCGACCTCCAGCCCGGTATCCCAGAGTGGATACAACACCGCATCGGTAACCTTGCTTATCTGCTTCTTTACCTTTGGATGATAGAGGATCATCAGATCAATATCAGAATAGGGAAACAACTCCTTCCGACCATACCCTCCTAACGCGACAAGGGCTATCCTTCCATCGCACCCCGGTATCTCCGAACCTTTATAGCTGTCAACAATGTATTCATCGACCATCCGGCAATGATCCAGGAGAAGATCATCCCCACGGCTGCCTTTTGCCCAACTCTCCTCAAGGGCTTTCCGCTTGGCACGGAATTCGGAAATCATTCATCACACCGCATCACGATCTTCTTCACCTGTCCGAACCCTCACTACGCGCTCAACCGGCATTACGAAGATTTTTCCATCACCGATCTTTCCTGTGCTGGCCGCTGCTTTAACTGTATCAACCACCTGCTCAGCCTGATCAGCCGGAACAACAATCTCAATTTTCACCTTAGGGATAAAGTCAACAACATATTCTGCTCCACGATAAACCTCGGTATGCCCTTTCTGACGGCCATACCCTTTCACTTCAGAAATGGTCATCCCGGTAATTCCAATACCGTTCAAGGCATCCTTCACATCATCCAATTTAAATGGTTTTATGATCGCATCTATTTTTTTCATAACCTTTTCCTTGTTGGCACCTTCACACTTTTTATTCAGATAACTTTTTGGGCCACAAAACCAACCAAACAATATGCGGCCTGGTCACTCTTCTGTTACAGTTGCGTCTGATAGCTACGGGGTTACGCAGCGAATAGCCGAACAGCCCAATGAGCTTTATGCTCTTTCCCTACGCAAAGGTAACACAATATATCATGACCTGCATACCGGCAAGTTCCAGTTAACACCTAACGGGGGGGGTACTCTGAAAACATCCCCACCCGTCGCGATTAGTGCCTTACTCCTGAAAGCCTATCATTCTGTTCAATACCCCCTTGAGGGGTATAAAAAACAAGAAACCTGGAGAGTGGCCTGAAATCAGGAACTTAAAGTAACCTCCAAGACAATTATACCCCCTTGTGGGGTGTTAATTATTATATGCAGTTTCCGAATGTTCTGTAGAGTCCATTCCTTCCACCTCTGCATCTTCAGGAAGCCGCATTCCCATGGTGCCGTGGATAACCTTAAAAAGGATCCAACTGATAACAAAAGCGTAAACAGAAACAACCACAACACCAAAAATCTGTTTTCCAACCTGCGATGCATTGCCGAAGAAAAGGCCATCGACACCACCAGGATTAACAGCGGTTGAGGCAAAGAACCCGAGACAGATGGTCCCCACAATCCCTCCCACACCGTGAATCCCAACTACATCAAGAGAGTCGTCCAGCCCAAGCTTTGACTTGGCATTGACCGCCAGGTAACAGACAACACCTGCAATACAACCGATAATAATTGCTGAATTCGGCCCGACAAAGCCCGCAGTTGGGGTTATGGTAGCCAAACCTGCAATGTCGCCCGAAGCCGCACCAAGGGTCGTTGCTTTTTTCCGGGTGAGCCATTCCATTACCACCCACATCATCATGCCCGCCATTCCGCCAAGATGCGTGGCTACAAAAGCAGTTGCGGCAATCTCATCGGCGGCAAGCGCAGAACCTCCGTTAAAACCAAACCAGCCAAACCAGAGCAGCCCCGTCCCAATCATCGTCATCGGCAGATTGTGAGGCATAAAACTGCTTTTGCCGTACCCTTTACGAGAACCAAGCACCAGAACACCCGCCAGAGCAGCCGCACCACAGGTTGCATGAACAACAAGACCCCCTGCAAAATCAAGCACACCCAGGTTCCCCAACCACCCCCCCTTCCCCCAGATCCAATGACAAACCGGGTTGTAGACCAATATAGCCCAGAGCAGTGAGAAAACGAGAAACGGGACAAAACGTACCCGTTCTGCAAAGGCCCCGGTAATCAATGCCGGAGTAATAATTGCAAACATACACTGGTAAATCATAAAAACAGTCTGCGGAATAGTTGTGGCATAATCAGGGCTTGGTGCGTTGGTCACACCATTTAAGGCAAACCAGGACAGATCACCGATAAAACCACCCACATCAGGACCAAAAGACATGGAATATCCGAGATACACCCACTCAATAGATACAAGTGAGATCAGGATTAAACTCTGCAGTATGGTGGCTAAAACATTTTTCCTTCGCACCATTCCAGCGTAAAACAGGGCCAGCCCCGGGGTCATCAGTAGCACCAATCCTGCAGCCGCCAGGATAAATGCGGTATCTGCCTTATTCATCTTTTCCCTCCAAGGAATGTACTTTTATACCTAGCGGTGGGGGCAAAGCCCCCCACCCCGGCACATCTTTTAAGAAAACGGCCTGCCTTAACGAAAGCGCAAAAGCCCAAATCCGCTCAATTCTCTGATCACAGGTTATATCAACGACTATGCCAGATTTCATTATTCAATCCATAGCGCTGTTATTCCGTGCTTTTTAGTTACACAAATAAACCTAGCACCTATTCACAAAAACTACATTTTTGTTGTGTTTTTATAATTTTCTTACATTTTTGTTGGAATTGAATAACTTTCTAACAGGAATGATTAAATCAGAGACAGGCCTAGGAGCTGGTCCGAGAAAGACCACAGGGCGAAGATTGTCCACATGGTTTCAATCGACAAGCAACCAGTCCGGACAAGTTTACATTTTTTCTTGGAGAAAAATGGTATATACTTTAACAACTAACCGATATTTCAATCAACAACCTAGAGTACCCGTCCCATATATGAAAGTTAACGAAAAACAATATCGTACAATTTGGCCGGATCCAAAAAACAACCGCCAAATCTGCATTATTGACCAGAGACAACTTCCCCATGAGTTTGTTATCGAAACACTCACGACCCCGGAACAAGTAGTCACGGCAATCCGGGATATGCACGTCCGCGGTGCCGGGCTTATTGGCGCCACGGCTGGCTTCGGAATGTTTCTGGCGTCACTCCAGGCTCCCGAACAGGGCTTCACCGCATACATGGAAAAATTTGCGGAAATACTCGGAGACAGTAGACCAACTGCACGCAACCTTATATGGGCCATAGATCGAGTCCTTACAGCAATCGCCCACCTGCCGGATATTACCGAAAAAAGAAAAACAGCCTTCACCACCGCATGCGCTATTGCCGACGAGGACGCTCAATTCTGTAAACAGATAGGGGAACACGGCCTGGAAATCATCAAAGAAATCAGCAGAAAGAAACAGGGAGCCCCCGTAAATATTCTGACCCATTGCAATGCGGGCTGGCTCGCCTTTGTTGACCACGGCAGTGCCACAGCACCGATTTACGCGGCAAGGGATGCAGGTATCCCTCTGCATGTCTGGGTAGATGAAACCAGGCCCTGGAATCAGGGGGCAAGGCTTACTGCCTGGGAGCTACAACAGGAAAACATTGCGAACACTCTCATTTGCGACAACTGCGGTGGTCACTTGATGCAGCATGGGATGGTAGATCTTGTTATAGTTGGCACCGACAGAACAACACACACCGGCGATGTGGCCAATAAAATTGGCACCTACCTCAAAGCACTGGCCGCCCGTGACAACAACATCCCCTTTTATGTCGCACTGCCTTCGTCAACCTTTGACTGGAAACTTGACGATGGGATGAAGATTCCTATAGAACAGAGGTCCGGTAAAGAAGTTACCACCATCTCGGGAAAAGATGCAAATGGTGAAATAACAACAGTCACCTTAACGGCAAGCGGAACAGAAGCAGCAAATTATAGTTTTGATGTGACTCCTGCCAGACTGTTAACCGGTCTTATCACCGAGCGTGGTGTAGTGAAGGCTGAAATGAATGAAATCCACCGACTCTTTCCGGAGGTCGGTTTAGTGACTTAGAAATGGTTTTTTGTTTTTTACAAGAAAACCATTTCGTTAATGAACTTACACCCCTCAAGGGGGTACCAAAAAGAGTCCCGCTCTTTTCAGCGGGGCCAGATAAATAAATTTTCAGGGAAGGTTATGACAAAACGAGAACAGAGAAAATTCATCAGATACGATTCCTTGCATCTCCTCGATTATTTAGTCTTGGATAAAGAAGGAAATCCTGGGACTTACTCAATGGGCCGAACTATTGATGTCAGCATCGACGGCTTAAAACTCGAAACGACAACCCTCTTTGAACCTGACACTCGCATGCTCATTACTGTCGGCATTGAAGATGATCTTGTCGACCTGGAGGGACGAACAACCCACGCTTCTCCACTTGACGGACGTTACGTCTCGGGCATCACATTCCTGAAAATCAGTAAAGAAGGCAGGCGTGTTTTTACTAAATATACAGAAGCCTTTCGGCAAAGAAAACAAGAATTGGAAGGAGAGCCAGGTGGGGCCGCTGAATAGCGACCCCGTTTTAAAATTGGTTTAATTTGTACCCTTACGGCCATAGACGTCATCAAATCGTACGATGTCGTCTTCGCCAAGATAGCTCCCATTTTGAACTTCGATCAGCTCCAACGGGATTACTCCTGGATTTTCAAGTCGATGGACGGTCCCTGCTGTAATATAGGTTGACTGGTTTTCATGGAGCAGGATTTTCTCTTCGCCGTTGGTGATCCGCGCCGTTCCGGAAACCACAACCCAGTGTTCGTGGCGATGATGATGCATCTGCAAGGACAGCTTCGCCCCCGGGGTGACCGTTATGCGCTTAATCTGAAAACGTGGCTGCTCTTCCAGAACGGTGTAACTGCCCCATGGGCGATAGACGGTTGTATGTAGACTAAACTCTTTTCTCCGATCTTTTTTTAATCGGGTAACTATCTTCTTCACATCCTGCGACCTCGACAACGGGGCAACAAGGATGGCATCGGCAGTTTCAACCACCAGGGTATCCTCCATGCCAACAGTGGTGACGAGCATATCCTCTGATTTTACCAGACAATTTTTGGTATCTTCAAGCAAGACATCACCTCTGGTGACATTACCATTCTCGTCTTTTTCCAAAACATCCCACAACGCCTTCCAGGAACCGATATCGCTCCAGCCCAAATCAGCAGCAACTACTGCAGAAATGTCGGTTTTTTCCATCAGGACATAATCTATTGAATCACTAGGACACTTGACCATGGCGTTTTTCTCAAACCGAAAAAAACGACCGTCCGTCGTTCCATTTTCGACCGACTCGACCATACAGGCGAGCATTTCCGGCGCAAATTTTTCTATTTCCCGCATAAAGGTTTTAACAGTAAAGGCAAACATGCCGCTGTTCCAGAAATAATTCCCCTTGGCGAGATACTCCCTGGCAACGGCAAGGTCAGGTTTTTCCTTAAAGGAGGCTACACGGTTCCCATCACCCTGCTCAATATACCCGTAGCCGGTCTCCGGCCCCGTTGGCTGAATCCCGAAGGTGACAATTGCCCCTCCAGCAGCAAGTTCAGCTGCCTGCCGAACAACTTCTGCAAATTTTTCTGTATACTGCACCACATGGTCAGCGGGCATAATTAATAAAACAACATCCTCATCCTCTCCCTGCTGTCTGCAGAATTCGGCTGCCCCACAGATTGCCGGAGCAGTATTTCTTCCCACTGGCTCAAGCAGAATTGAAAAATCGTCAAAACACCCCAGCTCCTCAATTTGACCCTGAGTGATAAAACGATGTTCCTCCCCAACAACTAAAACTGGAGGCAACACCTCGGGTAAACTATTGATTCTAAGGAGAGTCGTCTGTAACAACGAAGAAGTATCATCTATCAACCGCAGTAGTTGCTTGGGATACAGCTCTCTAGATAAAGGCCAGAGTCTGGAACCAGTACCTCCTGCCAAAATAATCGGTTGTATCTTTGCCACTTATTTCCCCTTTTTTTGTTATTTCACAAACACCCTGCTAACACAGGATTCTGCTAAAAGCCCAACTATGCACTAACACCCCACAAGGGGGTACTCAGTTTAGTCCCCCCCCCCCTTGAGGGGGATAAGTGCCTCGAAGGTCTCCCTACGTTCGCTATCTGGAGGTTACTTTAAGTTCCTAATTTCAAAACATTCTCCAGAATTCTTGTTTTTTATACCCCTCAAGGGGGTACTAAAAAGAGTGACAGGCTTTCAGGAGTAAGGCACTAACAGCGAAAGATGATTTTTTCTGCCAAACGACTACCGAATAAAACCAAGTAACTCCTCTGTTTTTTCCCGTAAAAGATCGACATCCCCCCTGCTTTCGACATTCAACCTAAGCAGCGGCTCCGTATTCGATTTGCGAATATTAAAACGGAACTCAGGAAAGGCAATAGAGAGACCATCTGTGTAATCCTTGTCTCCATCTCCGTACCTGTCCTCAATCTGCGCAATTATGGCATCCGGGTCAGCCACCCGGTTGTTAATTTCACCAGATACCGGGAAAGCAGCCACTCGGTCCGCCACCAGTTCAGAGAGTTTTTCTCCTTCCTCAGAAAGTAATGAACCGACCAAAAGCCAAGGAATCATCCCCGAATCACAGTAACCAAAATCCCTAAAATAATGATGTGCGGACATTTCACCACCATAGATGGCATTTTCCTGGCGCATTCGTTCCTTGATAAAAGCGTGACCAGTTCTGGTCATCACCGGTATTCCTCCCGCCTGCAGCACCTGTTCTTCCGTACTCCATGTCAGGCGG
>WTAT01000135.1 GCA_013139415.1 Desulforhopalus sp. | reverse complement strand
CAGACGTAGTAGGTCTTCCAGAATTCCTGAACTTTGCCGAGCCCGTCCCTGATATGGAAGAGAGTCCCCTGGAACCTCCCTGAGGATATATTCGGCATGTCTCCATATGGGTACTGTTGGGCAAGCTGTTCGACTATGTCACGACTAATGCCGTTAAGACGGGGGCTTTCCCATGGCACAAACTCGAGAATTTCACCGATAGTCTCACCGTCGATTTCTCTGCCTGCTTCCGTATCTATATAAAGATGGAGAAGTTTAAGAAATCGTTTTTTCATTTGAGGATCAGATAATGCCTCGATGCGGGAAAAATTATCTCCCACTGCAAGCAGCATTGGATAAAATATTTTTCTCTCAAGAAGAGCGTCTTCAATGCGACCTAATTTCCGTACTGTTATATTTTTTTTACCCTTAAAAAATCTCTTTGAGCCTTCCTTGATGAGGTTTTGCCTGCCTGTCTCAAGTCCATACACTACAGACAGGACCTCGTTAATTTCATCCGGTGAACTGCCGTATCCGGATCCAAGAAGGATACTCTGCGCTTGTTTCACATGGATCTCTATGGGCTTAACAACCTGCAATAATTTATTATATCCAGTAGTAAGTATCCATCCCGACCAGATTGAAAAGACTACCGCTAAGACACCTACGCCAATTTTTAATCCTTTTTCCCTGCCGAAAGCTTTACCGGCACGAGTAACGAGACCCTGTTCTCTGAAGACCTTGCGATAGAATACATTGATAAAATATGCCCTTGACTGGACAAAAGATTTGGCAAATTCCGCCATAATACCCTGGTCAGAGGCTTTAGCACCTGACAGGAGAGCTTTGGCAATCGATCTTCCTTCCTGGAGACCACTGCTGAAATAACAGCCTCTCAAAAGAAGCGGCATATGGAATCGATCCTGGCTGAAAATCATACCGAGATATTCTCCCAAGGTGTCTTTTACCCTGTTGAATTCGCCGGGGAATGCATAAACACGGTCAGCTTCACTCCCGCAAGGGATATCTCTTAATCTTCTTAAAGACCAACTGTGAAGACGTGTTACAAACTTATCAAAGAAACCATGGAATTCATCTGGGTTAAAACCCTTGGTAGAGATATCTTTCCTGTCCCATCCGAGGGCCTGTATTCTTTCATTTGAAGAAAGAGAAGCACAGAATTCAGCAAAACCGTATACAAGGTCCAGTTTAGAAACCATGATGTATACAGGGAATTCAACACCAAGCACGTTGACAAGCTCATGTAGTTTTTCCTGGATATTTCTAGCTTTACTCCGTATCTCTTCCTGAGAATCTTGCAATAGGGAAGTGGAAGGTATTGTGACAACCACTCCGTTTATCGGACATCGCGGTCGATATTTTGCGAGAAGCTTCAAAAAAGAGTGCCATTCTTCTCTGTCCGGGGCTGAATCAACCGGCATTGTAAAACGGCCTGCTGTGTCGAGAATGACAGCTTCATTGGTAAACCACCAGTCACAGTTAACTGTTCCCCCGGAGCCGGAAAGGGCATCTTTCCCTAATGGGAAATCAAGGCCTGATTCCCGTAAAGTTGTTGTTTTCCCTGATTGAGGTTCACCTATTAGCAGCAGCCAGGGCAGATCATAGATTTTCACCTTGGTGGCTTTAAGGGTGGCCATAGCTTCAGTCCAGCGGTTACGGATATCTTTTACCGCAATTTTAGCCTGCTGTTTCTGCTGTTTTTTAGCCATGGCTTCCTGCTGGGCAAGCTCATCCTCCATTTTCTTGCCACGGCGTTTTTGAATAAATTTATATAAAAAATAAATACCGGCAACCAGCAGCGCAATGATGAGAATACCTCCCAGAGCAAGCATGAGATATTTTGAGTTCATGCCTATCCCGAGGCGTGCTAGGTAGTATCCAATGGATGCAATAAAAAGCAAAATTCCAGCAAAAATTGCAAAAGGAGACCGCAACAAACTAAGTATTTTGGACATGTTTTCTCTTCTTTTTTAGGAGTTAACGTGAAAGTAGAGATTTGCTCACTTCGTTAATAACCTCAGCAATATCACTCCACATCCATTGACTTGCCACTAAATAAAGGAAAAGTGATACAATGAGAACAATCACCAGTGCTGATAATCCAAACATTTTGGGAAGATTTTTCTGCTTGCCGCCCATAACATTTTCGGCACCCGGTGTAAGCCTTCTTTCGTCATCAGGCAGCCTATTCGGCAGCAGAGCGTATAGTCGTTGTTTTACCGTATTTATTTTTTCCTGCTGGTTACGATATCTTCCCCGGAAACCGAGAACTATGCAGGTGTAAAAGAGTTCTGCCATATCAGGGTCACGATATCCTTCATCTTCAAGTAAGGTGAAAAACCGTTCACCGACGACACTTGTTTTAAACAGCTCCATTTCCAAAAGCCTGTCATGCCACTCTTTTGCCCTGTCCCAGTTCGAAGAAAGTACGACCTCATCGGCAAAACCGGTCATAATATATTTTATCGGTTCTATTTTGGAGTGCAGAGAAGGGTTAGTTCTTAAGGATGATTCCATTTCTCCCAACCGGTAAATAATATCGCCTCGGAGCGTATGGGAGTCAATGTTTTCACCGGACTCAAGCCGGTAACGAAAACCGAGCAGATAATCTATGAGTGGTTTGGCTGCTGCAACTATAGTGTTTCCCATTATTTGCCTCCCGGCTCAATATGTACATACATACTGATATCGGAACTTGCATCTACAGGTATGCCGTAAATTACCAGGAAGAGATCGCGGCACAACTCCTGCCAGAACTCGGAATTTCTGGAAATATCTAATTGATAATAATGCAGATCTCCTGTGTCCGGAAGGCCTGAAGGAATCCTTCGCAGACGTTGGCAGGAGAGTCCCCTGGTCCTGGATATGATCAGTTCCTCCATTTTTGACGGAGGAGCAATTTTCACCCTGTAATCACTCAGCATTGCATCGACCTGGGCTTCTGCCATTTCAGACACAATGCAGAGATAAGTGTGTACTGTTGTCCCATGTTCCGGATCAAGCCATTCCTTATCTATCCTGCACAAACGCTGGTCGCCTTCGATTTCAAACCGGCGATGGATATAATCAACGACAACACCGCCTTCAATCATCTGCTCAATGAGCTTCATTATCGATTCCATGACGTTTCCTATATTGTCATGATCGTATGGTAGGATATTAAGCTTGATGTCTGGGTAAAGGGCAATCAGTTCCCCTGCCAACCTCACAAATTCAAGGTAAAGGTGGTATGGGTGGGTATGGTCAACATTAAGCATCTGCTGAAGGACCTGGCTGTAACTTGCAGAGAGCTGAAGACGGGAAAAGTTGCCTAGAGCACGCATGGGATCAGCTGTAAGGCTGATACGTTTTGCTGCCATTTCCCCCTGGAGGAAAGTTGCCTGGTTCCCTAATTTAACAATGACATTTTTTATTCGCTCACGAAGGTATGATGATGCTGCAA
This sequence comes from Desulforhopalus sp., assembly GCA_013139415.1. Classification (GTDB taxonomy): domain Bacteria; phylum Desulfobacterota; class Desulfobulbia; order Desulfobulbales; family Desulfocapsaceae; genus Desulforhopalus_A. Next base: position 3,398 of record WTAT01000135.1, on the reverse strand, counting down.
TATGCAGCAGGGCAGGAATATAATCCTGTTGGAATACCGGCTGTTTTGATGAAGACCATGACATTCGTCCTACCTGGATGGCCTCATACTTGTCTCCAGGGTGGTCACCAAAAAAGACAAGGACATTAAAAAGCCTGGCAAGGATGACCTGCTCATTTTCTCCGCTGTTTTCGTCAGCTATTTTGTTTTCCTTGAGGACATAAGGTCTGGGGACTCCTTTGCTTTCTTCACCAAGTTCATGGACAAGCGGCCTTTGGGGCTCCGGACGTTTTACAGCAAACCATACGGGTAAGGAATCATCCAGCTGACTCAAATTATCTTCAAAAGATGTTTCAGCGAGGTAAGCGTTTTCATGGATATTTATCCATGTCCCGTCTTTCAGCCTGATTACTGCCCTGTCGACTTTGATCCTGTAACCGGCAAGGGCAGCACTATTGATTTGAAGATCTCCAATTCCCCACCACCAAGAGCCAAGGGTTGTTATTTTTTCCTGCTGAAGCATCTGATTACGATGGCTTGCAGCCTGGTAATGATGCGGCAAGAGGAACATCCCTTCATACCAGTGGATTTCAGCAGTTTCACTTCCTAATTTCACTTTGCCAGCTCCATTTTATTTTGTTGAATATGTATTGTATATGAAGGTGAAAAATTCATAGTTTCAGGAGAAATAACTATTTGTTGCCCAATTCGATCAATTTTATTTTCATAATCAGCATAAATAATGACTTTTGAAACACCATCTGGGATATCTATCTTTACCTCCCGTTCAGAATTACCACGAAATGCAAGATGTGTTACTTCTTTGCCAACTAACCTGTCACGCAATACATCGCCAAACCAGTCATCTGGACCTATCTGTAAAACTGTTTCAGACATTGATTTGTCTACGATAACAATATCAACAGGGAGCAACACATTCTCATTAATAATATCTGAAGATTGAAAATGTAATGTGATGCTAGAAAATTGTGAGGGAAAAGAACAGCTTGCACCAATAAAGCAGAAAAGAAAACCAAATAAGAGGAGGGGCATTGTTTTTTTCATCTGTACTCCTTAGTGATGTTTTGAATTGCTAAAATATTTTTCTATTTTATTTTTTATTGTTTTTCTGACAACCTGCTCGCTGACACCTTCACTCTCAGCTTTGGTTAGAGTAGCCCTGAGAGTATTGGCAATATCCTGGGATGAAGGTGACTTTTTACCAAGAGACAAAAGGTTTGAGGAAGAATCTGCAGAGGAGGACATGTTTTTATTTATTCTCGAACAAAGAGCTTTACCATATAGCGAATATCCCTCCCGTTGCGATGCCAGGACGAGGACAAGGAGGTGATAGAGAGTGTCAAGATAATCACTTATCTCCTTGTCATTGGCCAATTGACTAAATTCCTTTTCTAAACCGGGGAAAGTCACTTCTTTCGTTCCGGAGACAGGATTCACAGCATCTTCGATGAAACCTTTTAATATTTGTTCGATTTTTTGAACAAAATCTTTATAAGCACCAGTCTCTATCCCAGTATCTTGATGAGCAATTGAAGGCGGAGTATACAGGTCCTTTGATTTTCCCGGGGGAATAGGTGAAGAGGGTACTGCGCCATTCGCTATTTTATCAACTGTTGTGCCGCTGATTACTCCGAAATCTCTGAGTATTTGAGGGTCATTACCTAAATACAGCGACACAATGCTCCTTCCTTCTTGCATGATGGCTTTGAGAATATCAGTAGCCTGTAAAGGATCATTAGTTTTTTTTGAAGCAATATCCATTACTCTCCAGACCCTGGGCGCAATGATCAGGGTATCAGGGAGCATATGGAGATGTGGGGTGAAAGTAACCTTGCCAAGCCAGGAATCGAGTAATTTATAGCGGGCGTTAGAGACGATTTGTTTCACACTTTCATATTTTTTTTCAGCATCAGGATCTATCTGTCGGGCTAGTGAAAGAAACATTTTGCTGACATCACAAAATGATCCTTCAGGACTTACGGCGGCATATTGGGAATCCCAGAGAGAAACCATATCAGTTGACAATGAATACTCCTGGCGAGGATCCTTAAAATCACTGTCACTGATTGAGCCTATTACATCCAAAATAGAACCTTGAAACGTCTGAATAAGCGTTGACCCGATAAGAAAAATATCATCAAATTTTAGAGGGTAACTGGTTTCCGGTTCCAGTTTTTGCCCTTTAAACCAGGTACCGTTGGTACTTTTAAGATCCCGTAGAACCCAGCTTGGTCCTTCTACACACAGTTCTGCATGCCTGCCAGACACTTCAAGGTCGAGCGCTAAAGAAAGGACACTACCTACACTTCTGCCTATCTTTCCTGTCTTGTCGATTAAACAATTCAGGCCATCCATTGGCCCATCAATTACTTCAAGAACAAGCTGATCAGTCATCCAGTTTGCAATTCCCCATCTGTAACGCCAGATTCTCAGCTCGTTCACGAAAAGCAGAATTATGCGGAATGTCTTTCAGGTAGTCACAGGACATTACATAATTACCTTCATTATAATATCGATAGGCTTCATTAAAATACCTGCCATGCAGATTATAGTTTTGAGTGTTTGGTTGCTCCGGCGCCACTACCTCTTGCGGTGGCATTATTTGCTGAACAGGAGGTGACTGGGAAACAGGAGCAGGGGCATAGGGCACGGGTGCCTGTTGGGACAATTCATTATCTTGCGACGTCCCTTTAAGAAAAAAGATGAGTGCAAAAATGATGATAACCAGCAAAACAGTACCACCGATAATTGCATATTTGAATTGTGGTGTTATGTCGCTTAGAAAAGCAAACAAAGAGCTTTTAGGCTTTAGATTTTGTTGTGATCCTGAAAAAGAATTGTCCCATGAACTTTGTCCGTCAAAGTCTTCAAAAGATGAACTTGACGAGTTAGTCGAGAAAGGAGAGGAGTCCTTATTGTTTTGTTCGGATTCGAAATTAGGGCTGAAATCTTGTGGTGGAATTGGAGTTGGTGGAGCCTGGTAGTTATCTTGAGGAAAAGATTGCTGAGGTAAATCGGACCATTTCGCATTTTGTTCTGGAAAAGGTGGCGGAACAGACTTGTTCTTGACATCTTTTTGGGCAAACTGAGCAGGATCTGCCATAAAAAGGGTGGCATCTGAATCTATCTTTTTTTTCAATCTGCATGTTATTTTACCAACGGTGAAAGATGAAGGAGCCGCAATCTCAATGGTTTTTGATTTGTGGGTAATGCCGTTATGTACAAGACCGTTAAGACCAAGGATCTGGATAGTGACAGTATCTCCTTTTCGTTCAAGAATGAGGTGATGTCTGCTCAGCGTTTTATCATTAATAACAATATCCTGGCTACTTTCTCTTCCGACAGCCATTCGTATTCCTGATGCAAGAGGAAATTCCAGGGGGCCTGTTGGCATTTCT
>WTAT01000010.1 GCA_013139415.1 Desulforhopalus sp. | reverse complement strand
TGCTGCTACGATCAACCATACTGATACGACCGACCAAATTCAGAGTTCAGGTAATCCCCGATGTGACGTAGCCCTTTCAAAAAACGTGAGCTTCATCTACGTCCCCGATACCACGACTGCGTCATCTGCACAGACTTATGGCATCGGAGCTCGCCACTTCAGTGGCAACAAGTGTTATGGCACCGCCTCCGACACCACCCTTATTTTCTGGACAGCAATGACTACCGGAGACGTCAGTGCAAGTGAGATTGGTGCAGCCAACAGCTCGTTTAACACGGGTTGGACTTCCATGTAGCTTATTCACCCCCGGAATGTTCTGAGCAGTTATTTTCGGGGGTGAATTTTTTCTGTTGATCTGTGAAGATTTCTATCCGCTTATCTAAATACGGTTGATCCAAAAGCATAGGAATAATTGAGGGGTCGATCTGATCGGCCCTTTTTTGGTCTGACAAGACCTTCCCAACAAAACAATAGTGGTTGATACCTTTCCTTCTTGATGCCGCTGTGCTGGATTTTTTTTTCGGGAGTTGAACTCCATGGGAAAGATCTACGCCATCGTCAGGGTAACTTTTCTGGGGGGAGTGCGGGACCGCACCCTTTTTGGCATCTTCATTCTGGGACTGCTCCTGCTCCTGACCATTCCCGTTTTTTCCTACTTCTCCATGCGTCAGACCACCGAAGTGGCGGCCGGCTACGCTCTTTCGGTGATTTCCTTGATCGGTCTGCTTCTGACCGTGTTTATGGGCGGCAATCTCATATCAAGAGATATTGACCGCAAGGGGATACATACGGTAGTGACGCTGCCCATCTCTCGCAGTCAATACATGGTCGGGAAATTCATCGGCCTCGCCCTGTTGCTGCTGGTATCTCTAGTGATATTGTATCTTCTGGCTGCAATAGCTGTCTTCGTGATTTCCCTTCAGTATCCTCCAGCCAAACCGCTGCCCTGGAAGATATACTTAATGGTTGGAATCTTTGAGTATGTCATGCTGCTCGTCATAAGTGCAGTTGCAGTACTTCTCAACAGCTTCGCCACCTCGACGTTTCTGCCCATGGCCTTGACCCTGGTCGTCTATGGCATCGGTCAGAGCACAGCTCTGGTAAAGGATTACTTGGCAAAGGGGACGAATGCCGAGGAAATATCTCCGGTAATTGCCGTAGTGGCCAAGGCAAGTTATTACATCTTCCCCAATCTTTCTGCCTTTGATATTAAGAATGCCTTCGTCTACGCTCTCCCGGTTCATCTTCCTTACCTCATGATGGTTCTCCTCTATGGCATGTTCTACATGGGAGTGGTTATGTTCATGGCAACCTTTTTCTTCAGCAGGCGAGATCTGACATGAAACGACTCTCCGTGTTCTTGCTGATTTTGGGGCTGTGCGGTTTTTCATTCTACAAAGTAGACCGAATGCGCCGGACCCAGGCCCTTCCGCCCAAGCTCTTGCTTCTGCCATCGAGGGAGATGACGCGGGTGATTTCTTTTGGCAATGAAATCCTGATGGCCCAACTTATTTTTCTTGACAGTATGTTTTTTGTTGGCAGCCTCGATGACCCCCCCACGGAGCGCACGTATCGAGAACTCTATCATACCTTGGATACGGTCACTTATCTGGACCCATACAATACGGACGGCTATTATTTTGCCCAAGGGGTGATGAGCTGGAACCGTTCTCAAATTGAGCCTCTCAATGCCCTGCTCAGGCGAGGTATGGCGCACCGAACCTGGGATTGGCAACTGCCGTTTTTCTATGGTTTCAATCAGTTCTATTTCTTGAATAGACCAGAAGAGGCGGCAAGCTACCTAGAGAAGGCGTACCAACTCAATCCAAGAAATGAGTTCTTACCCACCCTCATCGCCAGACTCTACTATCAAGCCGACGCAACGAAGGTGGCAATAGAGTTCTTGGAAGAGATGATTCGTAATACCAAAAATGAAAATTTGCGGAAATGGATGATGGTACGTCTAAAGGCCTTCAAGATCGTAGCATTCCTCGAGGATGCTGTAGCGCTTTATGAAGAAAGATTCAATCGTAGACCTCAAAGCCTGGAAACGCTGGTGGAGGGGGGTATATTAAAGGCAATCCCGCCGGATCCATATGGTGGTAGGTTTTATTTGGATAAGGCGGGGAGAGTCAGGACCACCAGTAAGTTCGCACACACTAAGGCACCGGCCAGGGATCAGTCTGCCGATCTGTTCATTAAGCAATAGACATTGTCATTTTTGGCATTTCATTTGCACTTGGTAGCAATTCGATCACTACGGCCGCGGGAAATTTGTGTGGATCGTGGATAGCAAGAGAAGAGGTAACGGGTTCAAATGACAGCCATCCAGACCAGAAAACTCGGTAAAACTTACACGGCAAAACTGACTCGTAAGGTTGTGGCTCTGAAAGGTCTAGATCTTGAGGTAAAGCGTGGTGAAATCTTCGGCTTTCTAGGCCCTAACGGTGCTGGGAAAAGCACGACCATCCAATTGCTGATGAACCTCATCCGCCCAACCACAGGAGAGGCAAGTGTGCTGGGAAGGCCTGTGACTGAGGCCTCCTCCCGCAGGAACCTGGGCTACCTCCCAGAGAACCCAAATTACTATGGTTATTTGAACGCCAGGGAACTCCTGGAGATGGTAGGAAAGATCCACGGATTGGAAAGCGGGGAAATTCGACGGAGATCTAAAGACATTCTGGAGTTACTTGGCCTTCCATCCGAGAAAAGGCGAACCATATCGGGCTTTTCTAAAGGCATGATGCAAAGGGTCGGCCTGGCCCAGGCGATCTTTCACGACCCGGAGGTCATCATCCTGGACGAACCAATGTCCGGCCTCGATCCCCCGGGGCGCAAGCTCGTGGGAGACTTAATGTTGAAGTTGCGAGACCAGGGTAGAACCATCTTCTTTAGTACCCACATCCTCCATGATGTGGAGGTCATTTGTGACCGAATCGGCATAATTACCAACGGTCAACTCAGATTCTGCGGATCGCTCGCAGAGGTGATATCTGAAAGCTTTTCGTCCTACGAGGTTGCGCTGAGAAGAGTCTCATCTGAGCAGGTAAAAACCCTTCAGGACAAGGGATTCAGCCCGAAGACCTTCGAGGATAAGGTTAAGGTGGAAGTTCCCAAAGATGAGATCGCCGCTTTTGTCGATACCTTTGTAGATCAGGATACGGAGCTGGCCGCCATTGAACCCCAGCGCTTCACCCTGGAAGATTTTTTCATGGGTTTCGTTGATCTTGATCCGCATTCATCTGATTGAGATCGTAGGCTCTAATACGGTGGATGATAAAGAATGCCCAGGCTGTCGAAACGGATTGATCCTGATTTTGTTGCCATCCTTGTCCTGTTGGCCTTGGGTCTTACCGCTTACTCAAACAGCTTTCTAACGACCTTCCATTATGACGACTTCACCCGCATTATAGAAAATGATACCATTTTTGATCTGTCCAATTTAGGTAGGATCTACTCCTACTGCAAACAGCGGTATTTAACCTACCTTACTCTCGCGATCAACTACAGAATCAGCAGATTTGATCCAACCAGCTATCACATTTTCAACTTTTTCATTCACTACTTTGCTGCCCTCTTTCTCTATTTCCTCGTCATTGAGACCTGGAAGACGCCGGCCATGAAGGAATCAGAGCCGGGATCGCCGCTACGTGTCGCCGCATTTCTAACTGCCGGGATCTTCTTTCTGCATCCCCTGCAAACCCAAGCAGTTACCTATATAATCCAGCGGGCTGAAAGTATGGCCGGGATGTTCTATTTGGGAGCAATTCTGTTCTATGTTAGAGCACGGCTTGCTGAATCTCGCCGCGGGCTCCGAGGATATTATCTCCTTATGATCCTTTGTGGACTTGCCGCTGCCTTTTCAAAAGAGACCGCGGTTACCCTCCCCATCACGATCGCCATCTATGAACTGTTTTTTTTCAACACATGCGTTAGAGATCTGCTTCGAAACAAAATAGTTCTTATTCTGTTTGTGCCGGCTGGAATAATTGTTGCCTATAAGCTAGGGATGCTCATCGAGAGAGATTTCTATCATGACTTGAATGTTCCGTATACTAGAAAGCAATATTTTTTGACACAATTCAGCGTGCTGCTCACCTATCTGCGGCTCTTTTTCTGGCCTGCTAATCAGAACTTGGACTGGGACTATCCCGTAGCTGTAACTTTCTTCCATACGAGGACTGTTTCATCTTTTTTCTTACTGCTAATGATTATATTGTTAGCTTTGCTCGCATATAAGAAATATCGTCTGCTTTCATTCGGTATTATCGGTTTTTTCGTAACTCTTGCCCCCACCTCTAGTGTCATTCCCATCATGGATCTGATGTATGAGCACCGGATGTACCTGGCAGTGGGTTTCCTGGCCATGGGGTCTGTCCAAGTTCTGACACAATTGCATGAGTACACCACAAGAGTCTCTCACCGGAGCTACAAGGTTTTTCTTTACTCGGTTATCTTCACCGTCCTGCCATTGCTTACCGGCCTTACCTATGCTCGCAATAAAGTCTGGGCCAATAGCCTGACATTGTGGGGGGATGTGGTGCAGAAATCTCCAAACAAGACCAGACCCCATATAAACTACGGTAAGGCTCTCTATGCATACTCGTTGGGAGATCTAAGAGACGCCAAGAAAGAGTTCGAGATTGCCAGACGCCTCTGTCCAGAATGTGCAACTCCCTACCATAACCTGGCCTTTATTAACTGGAAGGAGGGGAATCATGAAGGAGCCGTCACACTGTATCATGAGGCGATCAAAAGGGATTCTGATTATAAAGAGGCTCTGTACCAGTTAGGCAGGATTTATAAAGAGTTGAACCAGTGGCAAGAGGCCAGGATCTATCTCGAGCGGGTTATAAACCTCGCCTCGGGCTACCAATTCATCCCGGCCTATCTGGATCTAATAGATGTGTATCTGGCGCTGGGTCTCAGAAATGAAGCATTACAGCTGGCTGAAATGATGACCCGGATTCCAGATGGTTTGCCCAGCCTGGACTACTATCGAGGCCTAGGTTTCTACAAGCTTCAGGATTTTGCTGAGGCAAAAAGCTATTTCACCCATCAAGCTGCTCGTGGAACCAAGCTCCATTCAACCTGTCTAATGCTCGGCCAGATTCATTACCTGGAGGGAGATTACGATCAGGCGGAAGCAGCGTTTGGAAGGGCGATTGAGGTGAGTCCCTGGTCCACACCGGCGCACAGCAACCTTGCTATGGTCCTCGAAAAGAGAGGTCGTTTGGCTGAAGCCAGCGAACACTTGGAGAAGGCGCGAGCAGTAGAACCTTTTTCCACCGATACAACCATTCGTCTGGTTGTCCTGTATGATCGATTAGGAGATCTGTCGAGGCGGACAGAACTGCTCAGAAAGCTACTGGGATTAAATCCGAACTCCAGTAATTTCGCTTATCTCAAAGCGAACGTGAATCGGGATCTGAGCCAAACCTTGAATGGCTATGCGAAGAGGTTTCTCTCGGGCGACGGTTCGTCTGATACTCTCGAGGCCCTGGCCATCATTGCAACCCTAAGGGAGGATTTCGGCACGGCCATTAGGCAATACCAGGCATGCCTAGAAACTTTGAACAATCAAAGGAAGAAAGAGAGAGTGGCCAAGGAGATACTGCGTCTCGAGAGGCTATTGAATGGAGAGGAAACACTTAGCCCGCCGGCGTAGATCTTGCCGGCGCGGATGCTGGGGTCTTTTAAGGGAGCCAAGCCACATGGCAAATATCTTTGTACTCAACCCGCCGGTTGTTGAGGACTTCTGTCGCTCAGCCCGCTGGGCCGCCAGGTCCAGAGGGAGGGTGCAACGCCATCCGGATTGGCTTCTCACCGCAGTTGCCGTGCTGGAGCAGACGGGCTCTAAGGTGGACTTTCTGGATGCTCCTCCAATGAGTCTGGGGCGTGAGCAGGTGACCTCTGCCTTGATTGCGAGCAGACCCGAGCTGCTGGTTCTCCACACCACTACGCCGTCAATCGATTCAGACCTGAGCTATGCTCTATTGGTAAAAGAACACAGCCCCGGCTGTCGCACGATTGCGGTGGGACCTCATGTGACCGCCGAACCTGACGATACTCTCAAAAGAGCAAAAGGGGCACTGGATGTGGTAGTCAAAGGCGAGTATGACTACACCCTGCGAGAACTGGTTGGGCTGGTCGGCTCTGGTTGGAGCACATCAAAGCTGTCGGAAATTCTGGGGATTTCCTATCTTGATCAAGAAGGGAAACCGCAGCATACTGCCGCAAGGCCCTACCTGGATGTAAATGAACTCCCTTTCCCGGCCTGGAAGCACATTGACCCGAGATGGTATCGAGATGCGGGCAAACGGTTTCCCTTTATCACCCTCATCTCAGGGAGGGGGTGCTACGGTTGGTGCACGTTTTGCAGAGATGTTCCCTTGATGGAGGGGAGGAAACTCCGGATGCGAGATCCCGAGTTGGTAGTGGATGAAATTGAATACGACCTCTCCCTCTTTCCCGACTTGCGGGAGGTGATGTTCGAAACCGACACCTTTACCGGTTCATCCAGTCACGTGAGGGGTGTTTGCGAGGAAATTCTCAGAAGAGGGCTCAAAATAACCTGGTCTTGCAACTGCCGCACCGATGTGGACCTCAATCTTCTTCCACTGATGAAGCGGGCTGGCTGCCGCATGCTCATGGTGGGATTCGAGTTCGGCACCCAGG
>WTAT01000631.1 GCA_013139415.1 Desulforhopalus sp. | reverse complement strand
GTCCTGCCTGAATATTTTTAATCATCGCCCGACCAATTCCAACAACATCAAAACCAAAATGAGTGAAAAACCTGTTGTCTTCTGAGGCGACCATGGCATTGATAAAGTTTTTGGGAATATCACTGTAAGAGACATACTGACGGTGCGCAGTGTCAAAGAAAACCCCGAGTTTCGTCTTGCCATCACTATAGAAAACATGGCTTTCTTTCCCAAGTATCCGATGAATATTCTCAATCTGGATCTCATCGCCTGGTTCCAAAACAACCAACCGGTAAATAGTACCTACCGACACAGCCGTTAAGATGAGACAAAGTGCTATTACTAAAAGAAATAATTTTTTCAATACTGTTCCAAAGATGTTTTTTGTGCGACAGACACTTAACAGAATAATTTAAAAAGTAATCCTAATGACGATAGGGGTATAAGCCTTGCTTTTATTTAATAATTCAGGTTAAAATACACCCAATTACACTTTCAATCGGACAGGTAAGAATGTACATGGTTAGCTGAGATATCTCAACAGGCTAATTTTGAATTTTCCTGTCTTTTTCGCAACCTCACCTGCCACGGACTTCAATCACATCAACAAATGACTTCCATACCCAAAATATTTGTTAAAGGTCTCAGTCTTACGATTTTTGTACTCCTTCTTTCAAGTTGTGCAAATAACACAAATAATAGTTTTCTTCCTGATTTTTCAAATGAGGACTCAGAAAAGGACGAGGTCCAACTCGAAAATATAGATTCGCAAATATGTCTTGAAGAAGAATTGGTTGCTCTCAGCCAGACCGGAGTATGGGAGGAAGAATTATTGCCGGGCAAAATCGAGCCAACCGACGATGTTGTTTATGATTTTCCTGTAGTGCGGAACAAACAAGTTGAGATGTATCTCAATCGCTTTCAAAACAAGCAGAGAAAACAATTTGCCCGCTGGCTTGCCAGGTCAACAGTCTATAGACCAATGATGGAAAGTGAGCTGGAAAAAGCCGGGTTACCAAAAGACCTGGTGTATCTGGCTATGATCGAGAGCGGATATAGCCAACTCGCCTGCTCCAGAGCTAAAGCTGTTGGGCTTTGGCAGTTTATGAAACCGACAGGCAGGCAATACAACCTGAAAATTGATAAATATGTGGATGAACGCCGAGATGCTTTTAAGTCCACCAGAGCAGCTGCTACTTATCTTGCTGACCTGTATGAAGAATTCGGCGACTGGCACCTTGCAGTAGCAGCATATAACGGTGGTCCCGGAAAAGTCCGTAGCGGACTAAAGAAGCATAAGGTTAACAACTTCTGGGGATTAGCCAGTAAAAAACATTTACATCTGGAAACCAAACATTATGTGCCAAAACTTATTGCTGCCCTTATTATAGCAAAAGAACCGGAAAAATATGGCTTTACAAACGTCGCCTACCAAAAACCTCTACAATACGATTCTCTCCATGTTGGACCTGGAATGAGTCTTGATGCCATCGCCTTAATCAGTAACAGCAGTACCAAGCAAATTAAAAGACTGAACCTTGAGCTTAAGCGTGGAAAAACCCCACTCAACCAGGCTCGGTATGAGATTAATATTCCTAAAGCAACCGTTGAAATAGCGAAGAAAAACCTTTCTCGCCTACATAGCATTGTTAGTACCGGGTATAAAACCCATAAGCTTAAGAAAGGGGATACCCTCACCAAAATTAGTAGAAAATATGGCATCAACAAAACAACTATTCTAAAAGTAAACAATCTGCACCGAGGAAAACTGGCTTACGGCCGGAATTTGAGAATCCCATATAGTACAATCACCTACCAGCTTCTGCCAGAAGGTTCATCAGGGGCAAGGGCTGCTTATAAAGATAGCCTGGTTCTCCACCGGATAAAAAAAGGGGACACTCTTTCCAAAATAGCAAAGCAATATAATGTGCCACCGAAAATAATTGTTGCCTGGAATGGCTTAAAAAACGCTCATTCCATACGGGCGGGCCAGCAGTTAGCCCTCTACATAGATCACGGCGGTAAAAAGGCCACCAGAAAATCTCTTGCCTCTCGAGCACCCAACAAAAGCACCACATTTATTGCAGCAAACATTTACAAAAAGAAACTACAACGACCTGAAATCGCTTCTACTTACCAGTGGTACAACGTTAAAAACGGAGATTCACTCTGGACCATATCAAGAAAGTTCAGTGCCTCGACGAGTGATATAAAAAAATGGAACAACTTGAAATCTAATCTGATTCATCCAGGCTCCAAGCTGAAATTGAAAAAGGTATAGCCGAGAAAGCTATGCCTTTAATCAATATACTTGCCCTCCCATCCTATTTATGCATGACAAAGCTTTCAAAGATGCCTACCTTGGTTCCTGCCGGAAGAAACCAAACTAAACCCAAATGTTGTTTTCTTCACTAATCAATTATTCTGTGCAACCGCTCATAGACCTTGAGCAAAAGTAAATATAATTATGCCAATAATCGACGTACCTTTTCCAGCCCATGACGACTATGGAGATGATGTCCATGTTGTTGAACACAATGATAAAAAAATCATTTTAGTGGGAACCGCCCACATTTCCCAGGAATCTGTGACCCTAGTCAAAAAAGTAATCGAGCAGGAACACCCCGACTATGTCTGTCTGGAACTCGATGACAAACGATACCAGGCACTCACTCAAAAAAAACAATGGGAATCACTTGATTTAAAAACTATCATCAAAAATAAGCAGCTTTCGACCTTACTCGTCAGTCTTCTCATGGCTTCATACCAGAAACGACTTGGTGGGAAACTTGGCGTTACGCCCGGGGCGGAATTGCTGATGGCCGCCCAAACTGCAAAAAATCTGCAGATCCCAATCTCCCTCTGTGACCGGGACGTACGCATAACCCTTCGCCGTGCCTGGAAATCCACTTCTTTTTTCAAAAAAGGATATCTGCTCGCCTCCCTGCTGGCCAGCCTCTTTGATAAAAGTGAGATTTCAGAGGCAAAACTGAAAGAACTCAAGCAAAAGGATGTCCTTACCGAGTTGATGGAGGAGATGGGTGAATCTTTGCCGGACCTCAAAAGAGTACTGATCGATGAGAGGGATCTTTATCTCGTGGAGAAAATCAAATCATCGCCCGGTAAAAGAATTGTTGCTGTGGTGGGGGCCGGACATATTGCAGGGATGCTCAGAAAGTTTGACAGTGATAACAAACATCAAATATCTGAGGTTACTGTCATTCCGCCGGTATCAAGGGGATACAAAATAGCCGGTTGGACCCTTCCTCTACTTATAATCGGCTCTCTTGGTGTAATTGGTGCCCAAAAAGGGGCCTCTGTAGCAGGAGAGAATATTCTATTCTGGATTTTAGCCAATGGTATCCCAACCTCTATTGGCGCCCTGCTGGCCCTTGCCCATCCACTGACAACTTTGAGTGCCTTTGCCTCAGCACCGATAACCAGTTTGACTCCAGTAATCGGAGCCGGCTATGTCACTGCCTTTATTCAAGTCCTGACCTGCCCTCCGGTAGTTAAGGAATTTGAAACAGCTGGTGAAGATATCGCCTCCTTTAAAGGTTGGTGGAAAAATAGACTCCTCAGGGTCTTTCTAGTTTTTATCCTCACCGGTTTTGGATCTGCAATAGGCACCTGGGTTGGTGGCTATGAAATTTTCAAGAATCTGATTAGTTAATTTTGTAAAAAAATATCTTTATCTATAGTTAAAAGGAAATATCTGAATGTCTGAAAAAAAAACTCCGCCAGTGCCAACACTGACCACCCGGCAAAAACAATTCCTCAAGGGTCTTGCCCATCCACTCAATCCTCTGGTCCAGATCGGCAAGGAAGAACTAAGCCCCGGCGTCCTGGAGATGATTAGGACCGAGCTCATACATCATGAACTTATCAAGGTTAAAATCGGCAGCAATTGTGGACTTGAAAAACACAGTTCTGCCAGAACTATCGCCGAACAGACAGAAAGCGAACTTGTTCAATTAATTGGAAAGACAATTATCCTCTACAAACCCAACCCCAAAAGAGCCAAAGAAAAAAGAATTCACCTGCCTAAAGTAAAATAACCTACACCGGGTGGGAAGAAATACCTAAACTACAGACCGGGCTTCACCTGGGCGTCTTACAGTTCCACGAGGGCTGTTGCTTTCTCCTGGGATGCGATAATCAACGACGTATCTCCCCATTGCTGCACCAAGCGTAGAGCTGCATCACGGGCAAGTTCAGGTGTATTATTTGTTTCACTCAGATGTGCAAGAACGACCATACGAAGATGATCGCCAATAAGTCCGGCCAGGAATACTGCAGCATCCTCATTGGATAAATGCCCTCGACTGGACCGGACCCGTTGCTGCAAAGGCAATGGGTAGGGTCCGTTTTTTAACATCTGCAGATTATGATTAAACTCCAGGATGAGACCATTGCATTCCGCCAGCCTTCTCCCAATCAGATGGGATACCTTGCCGGTATCGGTACAATAACCAAAACTCCTCTTTCCATCGCTCACCACATAACCCACAGGATCGGCTGTATCATGGGAAATCCGAAATGACCTAACCTGAAGATCCCCGATCTGCAGGATATCTCCGGTTTCAAATTCTTTTTGGTCAAAAAGTTTGCCTATTCGTTTTTCGCCGGCTGAAAAAGTAGCACCATTGATATAGGTTGGCATTTTGAAACGCCTTGAAATGACTCCGGCACCGCGTATATGATCGTTATGCTCATGGGTGATACACAGAGCAGACACATTTGACAATTCACGTCCGACCGATTTCAAACGTGTTTCAATTTCTTTTCCGGAAAAGCCTGCATCAATTAAAATACCGGTTTTTCCACTTTCAATATAAACAGAGTTCCCACGGCTTCCGCTACCCAGCACTGAAAAAAGCATCTTTATTAAACCCCTGTATGTCCAAACCCGCCAGAATTTCGTTCAGTTTCATCAAGAGCCGTCACTTCTTGAAAAGTTGCGCGCACAACTGGTGCCAGGACGAGCTGGGCGATACGGTCACCCCTTTGTATGATATATGGTTCCTGGCCGAGGTTTATCAAAGCGACCTTAACCTCACCACGATAGTCGGCGTCAATTGTTCCCGGACTATTAACAATGGTCACACCGTGTCTAACGGCAAGGCCGCTGCGGGGGCGTACCTGCAACTCATATCCATCTGGAAGAGCGATGCTAAACCCCGTTGGAATGAGAACCCTCTCACCGGGTTGTATCGTCAGACTGTCTCTGACCCCTGCCTCAACGTCCATACCTGCTGCCCCAACAGTTTCATAGCTTGGAAGTTGCAGATCACGTTCTTTATCGGGAACAAGCCAGCAAATTTCAACTTCTTTTTCTTTCATAAGAGCTACCTGTTTTCATTTGCATGTTCGATGCTTGTTAATAAAAACATAAAAAAAGCCGACACTCCTATGGGGCGCCGGCTTATAGACAACTTTCCTACTCCAGTGATGTGCTACTCCTCCAGCAAGGCCTTTCGGCTGAGGCGGATCCTGCCACGATTATCCACGTCCAGAACTTTGACCTCAATGACATCGCCTTCCTTCAGCACGTCTGTGACCTTGGCAACTCGTTTGGTATCCAACTCGGAAATATGCACCAGCCCATCGGTACCCGGAAGGATCTCGACAAAAGCACCAAAGTCCTTAATGGTTTTCACAGTCCCTTTATAAACAGCACCAACTTCGGCTTCAGCAGTAATTGCCTTAACCTTCTCAACCAGTGCATCAGCAAGATCTCCGCTTAAAGCAAACATTTTCACAAGTCCTGAATCATCAACTTCGATCTTGGCATCGAACTCGGCCGAGAGTTCCTTAATGATCTTTCCTCCTGGCCCAATAATATCACGGATCTTATCCGGGTTGATTTTGTGCACCATGTATTTAGGAGCATGCTCAACAACCTCGTCACGGGATTTAGAGATACCTTTCACCATCTCATCAAGAATATGAACTCGTCCATCTTTGGCCTGCTCAAGGGCTTTGCCCATGATTGCCCGATCAACTCCGTCAATTTTGATATCCATCTGCAGTGAGGTAATACCGTCACAGGTGCCAACGACCTTAAAGTCCATATCGCCAAGGTGATCTTCATCTCCAAGGATATCAGAGAGAATAACTACCTTGTCACCTTCTTTAATCAGCCCCATGGCAATACCAGATACCGGGCGCTTCAGTGGAACACCTGCATCCATCATAGCCATACTTCCACCACATACTGAGGCCATGGAAGATGAACCGTTGGATTCAAGAACTTCAGAAACTACCCTGATTGAATACGGGAAGTCTTCTTCGGCAGGTAATACTGCTTCCAGTCCTCGGGCAGCGAGTGTTCCATGACCGATATCACGACGGGATGGTCCCCGCAAGAAGCGCGCTTCACCTACGCAGTATGGGGGAAAATTGTAATGCAACATGAAACGGTTTAGCTGCTCCCCTTGCAGAGTCTCCACACGCTGTTTGTCACGCTCACTACCAAGCGTTGTGGTCACCAGCGCCTGGGTCTCACCACGGGTGAAGAGTGCTGAGCCATGTGTACGCGGCAAGTATTCTGTTTCACAGTTGATCGTACGAATTTCATTAAATTTCCGTCCGCCGATCCTGATCTCACTGTTGACGATCTTTTCCCGCATAAAGGATTTCTTAAAGGAGGAGAGCAAATCCTTTACTTCCCCATGCTTTTCGCCTTCTGGATCAAGTTCAGTAAGGACCTCTTCTTTTAGAACATCATAGACACTGCCTCGTTCTATTTTGTCAGAGGTATTGAAGACTTTATCCATCCCTGCTGCAGCAACTTCACGTACCTTGGCAAGAAGTGCTTCATCCACCTGCGGAGCTTCAACTGCAGCTTTAGGTTTGCCAGCCGACTTCTGTAACTCTTCCTGAAGATCGATCAGTGGCTGCAACTGCTCAAAAGCATAAAAGATACCAGAGAGTACTTCATCCTCACTTAACTCATCCGCCTTGCCCTCGACCATGACCACGGCTTCTCTGGTACAGGCAACGATTATATCCATAGAAGATTTGGTCAACTCGGTAACAGTCGGGTTCAGTACATACTCTCCGTCAATAAAACCAATCCTGCCTCCGGCAACCGGCCCGGCAAACGGTACATTGGAAATGGTCAATGCACATGAAGCTCCGGTCAGGGCAAGCATATCCGGTTGGATGTTTTGGTCAGCTGAAAGAACAGTTGCAATAACCTGTGTTTCAGCAGAGTAACCTTTTGGAAAAAGTGGACGAAGGGGACGGTCAATGATTCGACAGGTAAGCACTTCATTATCACTTGGCCTGCCAATTTCACGGCGGAAGTAGTTTCCAGGAATTCTACCAACCGATGCTAGTTTTTCCTGATACTCTATTGTCAATGGTAAAAAATCTATATCGGGCTTGCTTTTGCCTGCACCGACAACGGTGACCAGCACAATAGTATCTCCTGAACGAACGACAACGGATCCTGATGCCTGTTTGGCAATTTTACCTGTTTCGATGGATATAGTCTTTCCATCAATTTCGGTTTCTACTCTATTAAACATGTTTTCTCCAGATGTACAGCATCAGGGAAAGGCGCAGCGCCAAATTATCCGACTGGATTATCCACCAGCCCCGTATGCTCTATTTTCTCGGACTTCCTTAAATAACAAAAACCTCAAACAGTTCCTAAACGCAGGACTGTTTGAGGTAAAAAAATGGCACTATGCCCAGGCCAACAAGTGAACCTGCCGGCAACGAAATCTACTTACGAAGCCCAAGTTCCTGCAGCATCGTTCTGTATTTGTTGACGTCTTTCTTCTTCAGATAATCTAGAAGGCTTCGTCGCTGACCGACGAGCTTGAGTAGCCCCTGCCTTGAATGATGATCCTTTTTATGCACCTTAAAATGCTCAGTAAGATACTTAATACGATCCGTAAGAAGAGCAATTTGCACCTCGGACGAACCGGTGTCAGTTGGATGTACCTTAAACTTCTCAATTATTTCATTTTTGATTACTGCTGACTGTGCCACGACAATCCTCCTGGAACTGTATAATAAATACCTGATAGTTAAAATTCGTTACTTCACACAATTCTATAATCTTTAACAAAGATTATCTACTCATTATTACAATTGGTCTGCGAATTTGGTGGCGAACCCTGCAGACCTGCTAGATACTTTATTAGTGTGCCTTGGATATAATTTTTCTTCTTTTTTTAAAAAGATTATTTCATAAAGGCAATTACCCCCCCTTGAGGGGTACTGACTGAAGAAAGTCCCGTTTACAGGGGACACTATAAACATCACGGACACACTAGCCAACTCGTGTGATTATTGCAATAGTTTACATACCTGTTCGACTGTTATCATCTTGTGGATGCAACGTTTCAATGCATCATCACCACTTAAATCGTCCCAGGTCAAACTCTCGTCAACGGTGAAACAGCCACTTCTTGTCCTTCTCAATTGCACAAGGTGCGCTCCGCAGCCGAGACTTCTACCTATATCGGCGGCCAATGTCCGTATGTAGGTACCTTTACTGCATACAACTCTAATACCAAGATCAGCCTCCTCCCCAAAGAGAGTTTGACACCCGTCGGTACGTTCAAGTGTCGTGATATCTACTTCACGAGGATCTTTGGCTATCTCAATCCCCTTACGTGCATAGTAGTATAGCGGTTTGCCTTTATGTTTCAGTGCAGAATAGGCAGGTGGAACCTGCATTTGTCTGCCCCTGAATTTTTGCAGACACTCTTCCACTTCAAGGCTTGATATCTCCCCTACCGACCTTCGACCCGTCACAGCACCTTCTGTATCTTGAGTCTCAGTTTCAACTCCAAGGCGAAGAGTAGCCAGATATTCCTTTTTCCCATCCATGAACTGCGAGATAAGCTTAGTGGCCGGCCTCCCGGCACAGACAATCAGCAATCCTGTGGCAAAGGGGTCAAGGGTTCCAGCATGACCTACTTTTTTCATTTGCAGGATTCGACGTAACCTGCTCACCACCCCAAAAGAGGTAATTTCAACCGGCTTATCAACAAGAAAAACACCAGCATCAAACTCAAAATTAGTTTTGGGGGCCATGATAACCTGTTATCGAGTCAGCGAATCAGCCAAATAAGGCACTCTGTTGTTCTAACCCCGGTAAACGAGAAAATAAGCCGGGACTCTTTTTAGTACCCCCTTGAGGGGTGTTCTTTTCAATACCCCCTTGAGGGGTACTCCCTTTCAGTCCTCCCTAGAGGGGGATAAGTGCCTTGGTGATAACTTTAAGTTTCCAATTTCAATACACTCTCCAGATTTCTTGTTTTTTGACAGGAAATCTGGAGTAAGGCACTAAACTTCAACCACCTTTCGGTCTTTTCTGTCAGGCCTCTGATTGCAAGAAACTTCTCTTCAATAATTGGCGTAACAATCTCCCTATCAAACTTTGTAACATTGTTTTGAATAAATTTTCAACCAAGCTCTGCGCTGAGACTGACATTTCCATTACATGAGAATGGGATTTATTATTAATAAACCTAATAAGCATGACAAACACAACTATTTTCCCATTTAAGCGATATGCGCTCCATGATGGACCGAACATCAGGAAGAGATTATAAACAGAACGGAGGAACAAGAACTGGCAGAAACAAAAACATGAATAAAAAACAGCAGACGTTGAAGATATCACCGCCCGCCGTTTTTTTAATGGCTCAATAACTAGAGGGTACGTTGAAAAACTTGACCATAACGTAGAGATTGGAAGAAAAAGCAATTTTTCAAGGTAGCCTATATGTTCTGTGCCTCAGCTATGGCGTCACAAACATAGCCGATATTTGCCCTGGTCAAGCCGGCAAGATTAATACGACCGCCACCCACCACATAGATACTCTTGTTGGTCCGCAGCCAGGCAACAATTTCATCCGACAGACCGCTGAAAGAAAACATTCCGCGTTGCCTGGTGATGTAGGAAAAGTCGCCCTTCACCCCTCTCGCCACAAGTCCCTCAACCAGCTCCGATCGCATAGCTTTGATACGGTCGCGCATCCCTGCCAACTCGCCCAGCCACTGTTTATGTAACTCCGGGTTGCTGAGAATTGTTGCCACGACAAGACCGCCATGGGCCGGCGGGTTGGAATAATTTACCCGAATCGTCGTCTTCAGATGGCTCATGGCCACCGCCGAGTCCTGCGCGGTCGGGCTGACTATAGTCAATGCACCAGTACGCTCATTGTACAGGCCGAAGTTCTTAGAAAAAGAACTGGCTATGAAAAGATCAACTCCAGTCGCAGCAAACTCCTCAATCCCGCACCGATCCTTCTCGACACTCTCACCAAAGCCCTGATAGGCAAAATCCAGAAATGGGATCCATCCCTTCTCTTTACCGATGGCAGCCACCTGTTTCCACTCAGTGTCACTCAGGTCGACCCCGCTCGGATTGTGGCAGCAGGCATGAAGCAAAACAATGTCACCGGCAGGGATACTTTCAAGGCTGGTCACCATGGCCTCAAAATCAACAGCTTTAGTCTCAGGATTGTAATAATCATAGACAGCCAACTCAAACCCGGCGGTTTTGAAGACACCTTTATGATTGGCCCAGGTCGGATTACTGATCCACACTTTGGCATCAGGATAAAACTTCTTCAGCAGATCCCCACCAACCCGCAGTGCTCCAGTCCCACCAGGCGCATGGGCAGTGACTGCCCGACCACTCGTTATCACTTCCCCCGATTCACCAAAGAGAAGTTTCTGTACCTCTGCCGCGTAGACCGGGTCACCGGAAATCGGCAGGTAACTTTTGCTCTCTTCTTTTGCCAGCAGTATCTTTTCAGCAGTCTTCACACAGTTCAAAATAGGAGTTTTACCTTCCTCGTCTTTATAAACCCCTACGCCGAGGTTGACCTTTTGTGCACTCGGATCATTCCTGAATGCCTCGGTCAGTCCAAGAATAGAGTCTGCCGGAGCCGCTTCAATATTTTTCCACATCTATATTCCTCCATTAGGGATAATTATTTACAAAAAGTAGAGTATGGAAAATACAAACTTTTAATGAATTGTGTCAACAGGAATGAGAAACAAGAGACGAACTATTGCAATTCAACGGACAAGAGTCATGACTTTAGCCAGACGATTCGTCAGGGATATGCTCCTCTGTTGTAATTGAAGAACTACTGCATTCACCGATCATTCAGACGATCAGCTGCTTGATCTTCCCGTAAACAAATGGTAAAAATTCGACTATATTCATCCTCGTAAAATTAGGAATATCAAAAAACAAATAAAGTCTCTTTTCAGTACTCTTTGAGGACTATAAGTGCCAATTCGAAACCAGCGAAACCAGATGATGAAAATTAGCGCAGTATGTTTTCTCCTGATCTGTGGTTTAATCATACTCCTCGCCACAGTCGATTTAGAGCCATACCTTGCACCGGATCTGTCTGACATCTCGAAACAAGTCCCCCCCCCCGTGTCAAAAACAGACGAACCGCCAAGCAAACCCACCCCAAGCAAACAGACAGAAACGCCTTCGACCGTGATTTCAGACGTGGAAGCCCCCCCCACTCAGTCCGAAGATAGTAAATTGGAAGATCTTTTCGAAAACATGAAAGCTGCTGCAGCCATGGACGAAATCACAACAGAACGAGAACATGCAGCCACTCCTCCCATGGCAAAGGTGGATGAAATTGCAGAAGGTGTCGAACAGGAACATACATCGTCAGCTCTACTCGAACTGGAGGTCACAATTTTACCAGAGGACGAGTATCCGTTCTCTATTCTCCTTGAAACCTTTCTGGAACAGGAAATCGCCCAGCAGGCAATAGATCTCTACCAGGATCGTGATATTTCTGCTCACTGGGTTAAAGTGAACTTGGGGGAAAAGGGTATACGATACCGACTGTTCACCGGAATCTTTGCAACAATCCCTGAGGCACAACAGTATTTGGACCAAAACCAACTGTTCGACAAACTGATTAAACCTACTTATTATTCGGCCCGCGTAGGCGTCTATCAGGATCAAGCTCAGCTGGCAAACGCTTTTGTCAAAGCGCGAGATACTGGATTCATCCCTTACATCCTTGGCACGAAAAAAGCTGTCTACCATCTCTACGTCGGTGCATTTTATACCTATACCGGAGCCACCTCCCAATGTCGGGCTCTTACCGATGCAGGATTAAGTTGTGAACCGGTCAGGCGG
>WTAT01000312.1 GCA_013139415.1 Desulforhopalus sp. | reverse complement strand
GTAGCGCTCAACGTATGCTGATTCCCCGATACGCAGAAACCAGTCCGCCGCCGCCCGCAAACCCGCCACACCCCAAAAATCATCCCAATAATAGTAGTCGTTCGGGCCTAAATGCTCAGCTGAAAATCCAGCCGGCAGCAGGCCGGAAAACGGGCTGTCGGGTTCAGTCGGCAACCGTTTACGGACAATCCATTCAGCACCGCGATGAATGGCATTACTCCACTGCGTCCTGGGGGCTTCCCCCGACAATTTGCAGTATTGCTGGAACATCCACAGGACCTCTCCATTGGAATCCCATTCCCCCTCCTGGGAGTGAAAAAACCCGGTCACCGACTGGCGGTCGGGAAAGCTATCAAGAAGACGTCCCACCCGTGAAACTAAACCTGCCGCCAGCATGGCATGTAGGGCGAAGACCGCATCCCTGAACCAGAATCGTTTATAGGTGAACGGACCAGGGTAGATCTCCGCCGGAGAATGCAGAACAAGTGAGCGTAACGCTGCATCATAGAGGTATTGGAACAATGGCTCGGGGACTTCCAGCCTGGCCGCCTCGCTAAGTGCCCCGGCCCACCCCCCACTCGATTCAGTCGATTCAGTCGATTTCGCAGCCAGCCGTTTTTTTTCACTTGTCAGAGGAATTACAGCCTGTACCATGGGATTCCCCCCGGAGACCCTGAACAGGGCCGCGGCGGTTGCCATCCCCACACGACATTGGATCTCTTGCAGATCTGGATCGGTGAAGAGGCGGTTTTTCACATCACCCTGGCGGTAATAGGAAAAACTGGTCTGATCCGGTTTCCGGGAAAACCTTATTTGGTGTTTTTTATCCACCAGCCAGCCGTTGCTTTCCGGCAGCAGACTGATATCATTTATAAAGCTGACTCCTTCAGGATTATATGGCCGTAAGGCGACGACCAACCAGCAGGAATCCGGACTGCTAACCGACAGGTCAATAACACAGGCGGGGGAACCATCTTCCTGCAACTTGGCCGACACCCGGGAAATCAGCTGCAGGCTTTTTTGGTTTGCAACCGTCACAACGGCAACAGACCCGACCATATCCATATATTGGGTAACCGCAGGGAGTCTTGACGGATAGACTGTTTCCCCTTGATCCGTCACAATCCAGGCATCGACGGACCAGCTGTCCCAGAAAGGGGTAACCAGCCCCCGAGGATCGACAATTGGCAGTTCATCGATTCCAGGAATCCCAACTGCAGTCCAATTCCGGCAGGTAAGGTTTACGTGGGTTATGGAAAATGCTCGAGGAATAAATGCATCATCATGTGGATTGTACTGACGTTCCACCCAGTACGGCCAAACCCAGTCAAGATTGTGCTGGATGGCACCGGTGTTTAACAGTCCTCTGGCGTGAAAGACCATACCAGCCCGCAGCAGCTCCATTGGTTCCTTAACTTCCAGGGGCTGTCCGAATCCCTCAAGCCTGGACAGTAGGGAAACCGGATCAATAAATCCACGGGATCGAGCAAACGAGCTGATTATCTGTTTCCATGGAAACCACCTGCGCATCATCATAGCAACTCCTCCCCCAACAAAATAGATCGGCGTTTCTCGTGTGCTTCACGCTTGTTATGGTTGAACCTTCTTGATCTGTGTCAATCCCTCCTCTTGTCACAGTGACAGGTTGCTCATTCCAGACTAAGCAATATGGTGCTTGCCGATCAAACGAACACTGCTCGCCCTAAGTTCTTCACTGTCTTCATGCTCAACAAAGCGGACTTCCATGCCCACCGTCAGATCATCAAAATTACCGGTGAGCAGACTGTTCCGGTGAAAATAGATTTTCCTGTCGTCAGAGCTTTCGATCGTGCCACTGTCATTCTCCGGGAACAGTGTAACAATCCAACCATGGGCGGGGATCTCATGACTTTTGACTTTTTCCTGGCTCCGTTTTACCACATTTTCCAGTTGACGCTGGGCACTTCTAAACGCATCACGAATGGAAACATATGCATCGGAATAGGAATGATGCAGATCGGGAGTGCGATTCGCCACCACCTCCTTTCCCGGAAGCCTGATGTCGATCCTGGTGTGGTAAAGACCACCATGTAGTTTCTTTCTTGAGGGTGCTTCAACACAGACACGGCAGGTCATAATAGTTGGATATGCCCGGTCCAGCTTGGCCACCCATTTGTTGATCGCCGCCTCTACTGCCTCGGACGGCTCCATATTTTTAAAGTGAATTTGAACTGGTGATTGCATGGCGCCCCCCTAATAAAGTATTTAAAAGAGTTGAAAAGCATCAGCAATAAAGTTGTATAAACAATTACTTAGAAAAAAACCCTCTTGCACAGACAGAATCTCCAACGAAAGAGCATTCAATCCCAAAAAGAGACTTTATACTATAAGGATATCAATCGTACTGAGCGAAAACAACTAAAAAAGGCAGACTTCCCCCTTGTCTTTTCCCCGGACTGCTGAATTACCCTCAAGGCGCCACTAAAGCTCGGCTGCAAAAAGCGAACACCGTATCACAGATTGCCATGAATTGGCATGCCAGCAGGTTTTTTTGTTGCACAGGATAAGGAAAATGGATTCTTCCGGATTAAGCGTACGTGACCAAAACATGAGTAGGAAAAAGAAAGGATATGTAGTCTTTATCAAAGCGACCAAGCAAAAAGCC
>WTAT01000442.1 GCA_013139415.1 Desulforhopalus sp. | reverse complement strand
TTTTGAAAATAAAAATAAGTTTTTTCTTGATTCTCAGGGCCTCAAATGTCTATTACCCTTACCTGCCAATTCACATTGCCACGAAACCTGTTCATGGTTGGTGTATAGGTCATATTTCTTTCTGGTTTCTTCTGGATATCGTTGAGTCGATCGCCCAGGCTAAAGCCTATTCCTTTTAAATTTGAGTATCTGCCCCGAATAGTCAACTGCAAATGTTCGGAATCTCTGCCTACAGCCCGGGAATCAATGATTTTAACTGCTGGATCCTGAAAAACAGGCTGTGGATTCCCTGGACCGAATGGTTCGAGAAGTCGAATACAATTCAAGTGATCTTTGGTCATAATCATTTCGGCTGAACAGAGGATATCATATTGTTTTTTGGGCTTAATCTTCTTTTTCTTCATCGCCTCTACTGCAAGAGATGAAAAAAAAGTTTCAAAATATTTTATGTTGTTGCCGCTCACCGTCAATCCAGCGGCCATTTCATGACCACCAAACCTTTCTATCCACTCCGAACACTTTGCAATTAAAGCTACAATATTAACACCTTCGACAGACCTCGCTGATCCTGTGAAAAATATCTGGCCATTGGGCTGTTCATTTTTTGCAAAAACAATGGCAGGTACACCAAACATATCAACTAGTCTGGATGCGACTATACCGGCCACACCTTGATGTAAGTCACCTTTCACTATCACACATTTATCTCTTTCTAACGACGACTTACTTGTTAAAGTTAAGGCAGTTTCTAGATTATTGCTACTTATTCTCCTCCTTTCCAGATTGAGTTCAGTCATTTGTTGCGCTAATCGTCTGGCATTTTTCTTTTTGTCTTCCGTGAGAAGCTCTACCACAATTTTACTGTCTCCCAGCCTGCCGGCAGCGTTTATTCTGGGACCGATTAGGTATCCTATGTCTTCTGAAGTGATATGCCCTCCTGAGATATCACAAGAAACAAGTAATTCCCTGAGACCAATAAAGGGAGTTTCCATAAGCGCCTCAAGCCCCGCTCTTACCAGAATTCTGTTGGTTGCTGTGAGATCAACAAGATCCGCCACAGTGCCTAGAGCCACAAAGGCAAGATACTGCTTGAGGTTAAGACCTCTGGCTGCAGCACCCAGGAGAGGATGAGTAGAAAGTTCTGCTCGAATTCCGGCAGCAAGGTAAAAGGCAACTCCTACTCCTGCAAGATGTTCCCCGTGAAAGCCACAAGATGGCTGGGACGGATTGAGCACGGGGCAATCCGGTATGGATTGTTCCGGAAGACTATGGTGATCCGTTACAATAACCTTTCCACCGATTTTTTTTATCAGCTCTATTTGCTGAAAGCTTGAAATGCCACAATCCACTGTTATCAATAAAAAGTCGTCAGCAAGACTCGTGTTACTCTGGTTGGTAAACCACTTCGAATTTAAACCGTATCCTTCTTTCAGTCTGTCCGGAATATGCCACCTTGCCGCCGTCCCTAATTCCCTGAAAAAATTTACAAGAAGTGAAGTTCCTGTTGTACCGTCTACATCATAATCACCCCAGACGATAATTTGTTTTCCGGCGATCATGTATTCAACTGCTAATCGTGCTGCCGCCTGAAGATTTTTCATCACCTCCGGTCTTGGGAGATCAGCCAGAATTGGGTATAGAAACTTGAGGGCTGCCTCATCCCCCACTATTCCCCTTGTTCTAAGGTATTCGATGAACACAGATGGGATTATTGATAATTTCTCGGCAACCTGGTCCTGGGTTTTATTGTTCATTTTTTATTTCAAAGTTGTTTTTGCAAACCAATTATCAACAGTTTGGAGGATTTTTTGTTTTTCATCGACGTCAAACCACTGCAATTCCGTAAGCTTAGAAAACCAGGTGTATTGCCTTTTGGCATATCTCCGGGTATCCCTGGCTAGAAGCCGGACCATCTCATCCTTGGTCCAGTGTCCTTTGATGTAGTTGATGATATGACGATACCCTATTGAACCGAACGCTTTTAATTCTGGGTCGTACCCCATTGCCAACAGTTTTCGGACTTCATCTTCCAGTCCGTTATCTAGCATTATGTCACATCGCTTGTTTATGCGCTGGTAAAGAATTTTGCGATCAGTGGTTAATCCCATTTGCAATGCGTTTGTGAAAAGCACCCCTTCGGTCTGTTTCTTATGGCTAGCTAAGTGTTCCGACAAGGGCACTCCGGAGACATAAAAGACTTCCAGAGCTCTCAGTAATCGTTGACTGTCATTTGTATGGATTTTTTTTGCGGAAATACTGTCACATAAAGACAACTCCTCATGTAATTTCGAGTGCCCCTCGGTAAGTAATTTTTCCTTCAACATTTGCCTTGTTTTCTCATCTACAGGAACCCCTGGGAAAATACCCTCAAGTAAAGCCCGCAGGTATAGTCCGGTTCCACCGGTCAGTAATGGTATTTTACCACGAGAGTGAATATCGCGTATAACATGCAGTCCATCTATTGCAAATCTGGCAGCGTCATAATTTTCATCCGGGTCAACAATATCAATCAAATGGTGCGGGATCTCCGCTCGTTCACTGGTCGATGCCTTTGCCGTGCCTATATCCATATGTCTATAGACCTGCATCGAATCTACACTGACTATCTCGCAATCATATCGACGGGCAATGGTCAAAGAAAGATCTGTCTTACCGATAGCTGTTGGCCCAACCAGGACCAGGCAAGGCTTTTTTATTATTTCGGGGGTCATGGTACCTCGGTAAATGTGAATACTGTTGTAAACTTGGCTGCACGCTTTGGACCTATTCCTTTAAGATTTTGAAGATCCATACTCTTTTTAAAAGGCCCGAATTCATTACGGTATTCTACAATACTCGCGGCCAGAGCAGGCCCGATTCCATTGACAGTCATAAGTATATTCTTGTTTGCTCTGTTAATCGGAATCAATTCAAAAAAGAAAGGGGAGTATGTTGCGGGGACAGGTTTATGGTCCTGCTCCCTACCAGCATCTGAACAATTTTCAACAACGAGTTTATCCGGCCGTAGAAATGCCAACTGTCCTCCAGAAATGTAACCGTTGTTTCCATCTAAAAAAGACCAATGCTGCCTATAACTAA
>WTAT01000366.1 GCA_013139415.1 Desulforhopalus sp. | reverse complement strand
AGAGATTCTTCCAAACTTTGGGGATAAGACCTTAAACACAATCACCAGCAAAGAGATCCAGGATCACCTCGTTAAAATCAAGAACCGAAGCTCTGGAACAAACAGCAATCGTTATAGAAGCCTCTGGTCAAAGTTGTTTTCGACTGCCCTCCTCTGGTCTGTGCTTGATGGAGTTAATCCTTGTGCAAGAATTCCGAAATATCCTGAAAGCTCAGGCAGATTACGCTACCTCGATCATGATGAAATCAAGAGGTTACTATTTGAGCTGGATAAGTATGACGGCCATGTATCGGCACTGTTGTTGAAGTTTTTGCTATTCACAGGATTGAGACTCGGTGAAACAAAGATGCTCAAGTGGGATGATGTTAAGTGGCGCATTATTTGGAATAAAATCAGGAGGTGTTTTTTAGAATAGATTGACAAATTGACAGTTTTTGGCAAATTGAATGGTTTCCTTTGGGAGGCCTTTTTTTATGCAAAAAAAATGGGCGGTAAAGTTCTGCAAAACCTTACCGCCCCTAACAACGGATCTATATAGACCCTCAATACTGTCAAGAATATGATAATATTTGTCTCCGTACTTCTCAAGGATATTGTTGAACAGCAGCGTGATTTTGTCTGGGAACGGCCACCCTGCTGTCCCAGATGTGACCATTATAAGGTATGGAGTCATGGCTTTACTGAACGGATCTTTGATGGCTTCAACATCCCCCTGCTGTTAAAGTGTTATCGTTGTCCGTACTGTGGTTGCGTCATAACGATGAGACCAAACACTCATTTTTCGCGCTTCCAGTCATCCAAAGATAAAATTTTTTTCTTCCTCTCCGAGCGCCTGAAAACAGGACGCTGGCCTCCAGCTCAGTCACATTCAAGATACAGACATTGGCTTAGAAATCTGAAAAAGCAAACAAAAGCTCATCTCACAGACAGATGGGACAAAGGTCTTCTTGTAGCTTTTGATTATTTGCTCTCCATTGGTCATACTCCTGTCAGCAGTTCCATATAATTTGCTATATATTCCTGTCGTTGCAACCTCCAGTGAAGGTTGCCTTTGTAGGTAATCTCAAATGAATTAGGCTTTACAACATTCATTTAAAGGAGGTTTATGATGACAGAAAAAGAAAAACAGGAAGTTGCAGCATTCAGATTCAGCATTATTCACGAGTTTGTGAATGGTACAAAGCCGCCATTTGGAGAGCAGGAGAAACTGCTGCGAGCGAAGTGCGACAAAAAATGGGACATTCCTGGCTCTGATAGAAGCAGTATCGGCCGCAGTACAATACTGCGATGGATTTCTCTGTACCGGGAAGGTGGTGGTGAAATAGTTGCTCTTTTTCCAAAAGATCGTAGGGATCGTGGGTTAGCCAGGGTGTACGATAAGGACACATGCCTGGGCTTGATTCAGTTACGCAAGGAATTACCGGATCTCTCAGTTCGTCTCATCCGGGACAAAGCCTGGAAACGCGGCATCTTGCCCGCTGATGCTTCTGCTGACTTATCCACTCTTTATCGATTCTTGAATGCCCATGGACTAATGAAAAAGACGCCATCCAGGGCCGTAGATAGACGAAAGTTTGAGGCTGAGTTTCCCAATGATCTCTGGCAAAGCGATGTAATGCACGGGCCCAAACTGCAAGTTGGCAAAGAACGAGCCAAAAAGGTGTATTTAATTGCCTTTATAGATGATCACTCCCGGCTAATCACCCACGGAAAATTCTATGTTTCTGAATCTCTCATCTCGTTCAAAGTCGCCTTCGAGCAGGCCCTGTTGACCAGAGGACTTCCCCGTAAATTGTATGTGGACAACGGTGCTGCTTACAAATCGAAGCAATTACAATTCACTGCTGCTTCTTTGGGAATTGCTCTGATTCATGCTAAGCCATACAGTCCCCAGGGAAAAGGAAAAATAGAAAGATTTTTTAAAACGGTACGAACTGGGTTCCTTCCATGTTTCAACGGGGAAACCCTGGACGAAATAAATCTGGCGTTTGATTTATGGCTGCGCGAAACGTATCACACACGTCGTCATTCTGCGACAAACCAATCACCATTTAAACGATTTACCACTAAACTTGAATGCGTACGTGCTGCTCCAAAGGAACTGAAAGAGCATTTTCGCTCCATTCTCCGCCGCAGGGTCAATAAAGACAGAACCATAATGGTGCAGAACAGACTATTTGAAGCCCCTGCCACTCTGGTGGGAGAACGGGTGGAGGTGTTGTTTCATGAGAGTTCCCCGGAAGAGATTGAAGTGAAATGGAAGCAGAAATCGTATGGCTTTCTTACTGCTGTTGACCTTCATGTCAACTGTGGAATTAAGAGAGATAAAAACAATGATCTCGAACTTAGTGGAGAAAATGAAACACCTGAATCAGGACAGTTATGGGAGGGGAAAGGATGAGTGAAACGTATCGAACATTCTTCGGAATGCAGCGGGAGCCGTTCACAGCAGATATCAGCCTTAGAGAAATTCTTGTCACCCCAACTATCAAGGCAATTACTGAACGTATTCAATATGCAATCAGATTGGGTGCTGTGGCGCTGGTTACCGGAGAAATTGGTAGTGGTAAATCCACAGCACTGCGTCATGTGATAGGCAATCTGCACCCATCCAAATATCGAGTGATTTATGTCACTGCCACTTCCGGGTCCATACTTGAATTGTACCGGCAGGTTATAAATGAAATGGGCATCGATATTACCAGTAATTCGAGGGCACTTCTTACAAAAACGATAAAACAGGAAGTATTGGAATTATCTCAGGGTAAAAAAATGAAGGTTGTTCTTGTAATAGATGAAGCCTCGCTGCTGCGCCTGACGGTATTTGCAGAGTTACATACCCTGACGCAATTCGAGAATGATTCTAAACCCTTCCTGCCGTTAATACTGGCAGGACAGAATAATCTTGTAGAAAATCTGCGGTTCAGAGATTCGCTTCCCCTCGCATCCCGAGTAGTTGCCAAGAAACATCTACAGGGAGTTGACCGGGAAGCAATGGAAACATACCTCGATCACCATCTGAATCTAGCAGGGGTTAAAATCTCTTTGTTTGAAGAGGGAGCTGTCACTGCTGTTCATCAGGGAGCAGGTGGTTTATTCAGGAAAGCAAACCATCTGGCACGGGGATCAATTATCGCTGCTGCAAAAAGTGAGAAGACAATGGTAACAGCGGAGCACGTACGACTTGCTGCCACTGAACTCTTATAGACTATGGAGAATGAGATGAATATTTACGAAGACGAACAGCTGGAAAGAAAACTCAACGACTTAACTGATCAGCTTGGTACTCTCGTGCTGGATATGTTGCTGGTGAGCCTGAAAAAGATAAATCATGAAAGTGAAATCTTCAAGGAATTCGAGGATGCCAGAAACAGCACGAAGGAAGTGTCGGTACCTTTTTAAGCTGAACAATCGCCATGGGATCGACAACGAATGTGGATTCCAGGTTAAGAGGTCTGGTGAAACGGAGGCAGGCTCTGCTGAGGAGCAACCTGCCAAGGGATAGCCAGATGGGAGTGACGGATTAGAAATAATCGTCCGGGGAGTCTTCGGGCTCCCCACCATTTTCTAAGCCCGAGCTTCCCCCATGCCTTTAAAAACCTACGAACCTGAGGCGTAGCCGAAGGGCACGTTCCTTTCCATTTATGAAAAGATCAGTCAAGAAAGGTGCCCATAACTTATCGAGATTTGGCTCATCATGCTTGCCAAAATAATATGAAAAACTTGACTGCTGTCAAAAGCAGAGTTGAAAATAGAATTACAGCTACTATTTGCTTTTTATTGGCTGTCTTTGGTGTCAAAGAATAGGGCTGCATAAACCGTTATTCGTTGAAAATTCTGTAGAGGCAGAGCCGCTAATAATACCATAACCTTGGTTATGATATACTTTCATACTAGTATGCATGTTAAAGAGTCAAACCAGTACTGGCAGTGGCAAGGTCAAATGTAGATAAGCAAGCGGCAGTGAAATCTTCTTCCTGATAAGGTTTCTGTACAATATACGTATCAAAAGGATTTTAGCCTCTGGCTCAAAATTCCCTGCCTGGCAAAGTCAACATATTTCCAACCATTATAACTGTATCTTATTGTATCTGCTCAACATTGTTTATCGACAATCTTTTCAGGATATGCCGGTGCCTTTGCCTTGGTT
>WTAT01000386.1 GCA_013139415.1 Desulforhopalus sp. | reverse complement strand
CTAAGACTATCGATAATGACGTGGCCATGACCGATGTTACCTTTGGCTTTCATACCGCAATGGAAATTGCCACCGAGGCGATTGACCGGTTACATTCCACCGCCCATAGTCATCATCGAATTATTGTCGTGGAGATAATGGGACATAATGCCGGATGGCTCGCACTGGGCGCGGGGGTCGCCGGAGGTGCTGATGTCATACTCATCCCTGAAATTCCATATGACCTGCAATCCACCGCCAATGCTATCCGCAAGCGCCAGCAGAGGGGAACCAACTTTAGTATTGTCGCTGTTGCTGAGGGTGCACTTTGTGCGGATGATAGCGAGAAAGTGACAAAGTTGAAAGAAAAGAAAGCCAAGGCCAAGGAAAAGGGTGATGGCAAGTCGCAGAAAAAAGCTGAGGAAGCATTGCACGAGTTTGCGCGACAGCAGGGGAATAATACCCTCAGGTTGACCCAGGAACTTGAGGTCATGACGGGACTGGAGTCAAGGCTTACTATTCTCGGCCACACTCAGCGGGGCGGAACACCATCTGCCGCAGACAGGGTGTTGGCTACCCGGCTTGGCAGTGCTTGTGTCGATTGCATCGAACAAGGTGAATACGGGGTTATGGTCGCAGTACATGGTGAGGGCACCAAAACCGTACCTTTGGAAGATGTGGTTGGTAGGAAAAAATTGGTGCCGCTTGATCATCCGTGGATTCGAGCCGCTCGGAATGTTGGCACCTGTTTAGGGGATTAAGGCCAGGGAAATGGCACTCTTGCAGTTTTTTACATGCTTTTGAGTTAGGGCCAGTATTTGTTGCTTACCGGCCCTTTTTTATTCATAGGCAGAAAAAATAGCTTTCATTTGTCCTTGACACTGGTATGAAAGGTTATTACATATCGTCATGTGGCGATATGGCGATATGGACAGGTTGAGGAGTTGAGCATGAAACGGTTTATTAGGATTATGAAAGCGATGTCCGACCCGAACAGAGTGAGAATTATTAAACTCCTGCAAAGAAAAGAACTGTGTGTCTGTGAACTGACTGAGTTGCTGGGGCTGGCTCAGTCAACAGTGTCAAAGCACCTCAAACTCCTGGACGATGCGGAGTTGATAGAGTGCCGTCGGGACGGTGCCTGGATTATTTACCGGATTAAAGCCGAACCGGAATCGTCGTATGCCCGAACCATTCTTCAACAAATGCATGCCTGGCACGAAGAAGATCAGGTTCTTGTTGAGATGATAAAACGACTGCCTGTTGTCGATCGTGTCAGGATTATGGCTGTCTGATTTACGTTTACTCTACCCCCCTCTATATTAAATTTATACGGAATAAAGCACATGTCACAGGAATTGATTGCCCAACCGAGTGGAAGACTGGCGCCTAGACAATTGTTACTGGCTGTCGCAGGGATTGTTGTCTGGTTCATCCTCTATAAAAGCCTGGAGCCGTTTTCTCGATACCTGGTCTATACAATTTTTAATCTCGAACGAGGGACGCATCTGGGAGAAGCTGTACAGTTTTTTATCTACGATACTCCTAAAGTATTGATGCTTCTAACGCTTATTGTTTTTGTTGTCGGCATCATTCGTTCATATTTTACTGCGGAACGTACACGGAAAACTCTAGCCGGCAGACGGGAGTCTGTGGGCAATGTTTTAGGTGCACTCCTTGGCATAGTTACTCCTTTTTGTTCCTGTTCTGCTGTCCCGCTTTTTATAGGTTTCGTCCAGGCGGGGGTCCCTCTCGGGGTAACCTTTTCTTTTCTGATTGCAGCACCCATGGTCAATGAAATTGCGCTTGTGTTGCTCTATGGTCTGTTGGGCTGGAAAGTTGCTTTGTTATACATGACCACTGGTCTTGGTATTGCCATAGTTGCGGGATGGGTCATCGGTCGGATGAAACAGGAAAAACATATCGAAGATTGGGTCCTGGAACTAAGAGCAGGAGAGGCCCTGGTTCTGGAACAGGAGTTAAGCTGGCAGGACAGAATTGAGGCTGGTAAAATTGCGGTAAAGGATATCGTCGGCAAGGTCTGGCTCTATGTGGTGGCCGGTATTGCTGTGGGTGCAATGATACACGGGTATGTGCCGGAAAATTTTATGGCTTCGATCATGGGTAAGGACGCCTGGTGGTCGGTTCCTGCAGCTGTAGTCGTTGGTATTCCAATGTATTCGAACGCCGCTGGAATTATTCCAATCGTGCATGCATTACTTGGTAAAGGTGCCGCTCTTGGAACGGTGCTGGCCTTTATGATGAGTGTCATTGCTCTGTCCCTGCCGGAGATGGTCATCCTCAGAAAAGTATTGAAACCCCGTCTTATCGCAACGTTCATCGGCGTTGTTGGTGCAGGAATTCTCGTAGTTGGCTTTCTTTTTAACACCGTCATCTGACACGATAGGGCAGAACACGAAGTGTGGCGATTCCAAGCTTGACAATCTCGTGAAAACCTCGCTGTACCGTCATTCCCGCGTAGGCGGGAGATAAGCGCAGACTTCGATCCAGAACGTGCTGAAATAACTAGATTCCCGCCTACGCGGGAATGACGAAAAATTGGAAAAATGTAGTTTTTACGAATCCATCAAGCTTGAATAATTGTACGCAGATAAAACAATATTTTTAAATAGAAGAGGTGAAAAATGGAAATTAAAGTATGTGGGCCTGGTTGCACCAAATGTGATCAGGTTTATAAGCAGGTTACAGAAGCACTACAAAAAAGTGGCAAGGAGGCGACTGTTTCAAAGGTTACTGATTTTCAGGAAATTGCCAAGCTTGGAATCTTTTCCACCCCGGCGCTGGTAATCGACGGCGAGGTAAAGTGTGTTGGTCAGGTTCCTGCCGAGAAAGATCTTCTTGTCTGGCTCGGTAGCTGAGAAAGATTTACCGAGGAGTGGTATAAAACCAATTATATAGGTCGCTCCGTTTAGTGAGAGGCAAGAAATACAATCTCTTTTGGCAATTTTATTTTTCTTAAGTATACTCAAAAAATAGATGTGAACATAATTTTTTGAACCTGTGCTGGGAGGAGAATGACGTTGTCCGACGTAAGGAATCAAACCGATTTATCCGAAAGAGTTTCAATTGATAGAACTGGTAATCGAATTTTGATTATTGAGGATCAACCTGAAATAAGAAGGTTGCTTGCACATTATCTGATGACCCAGGGCTATGAGACAAAGACTGCGGAAAATGGTTTAGACGCTCTCTTTCTTTTGGAACAATGGCGGGCGGATCTGGTAACTGTGGATCTTAATATGCCTATTATGGATGGTCATGATTTTATCGAGAAATCTGTAATACGCTGGCCGGATATGCCTATTGTCGTAGTTTCCGGAATTGGTGCGGTAGATCAGGCGGTCGATGCATTGCGAATTGGAGCCCGTGACTTCATAACAAAACCAATTGAGAACTTTTCCCTGGTGAATAACACCATTGAAAAAGCTCTTGAGGCTGCAGAACTTATCCGGCAAAACCGGGACTATCAGCAGAATCTTGAAAAGAAAGTCGAGAAGCGTACAATCGAACTGGAAGAGATCAAACGCCAGCTATTGTATAGTCTGGGTAAATCCGCAGAATACCGTGATAATGAGACGGGTCGGCACGTTATCCGGGTTGGGAAGATATGCCTTCTTCTCGCTGAAGCCATGGGGATGGATTCCACTTTGGCCAAGACTTTTGCGGAGGCAGCACCCCTGCACGATATCGGCAAAATCGGTATATCCGATATTATTCTTCTAAAGCCGGGAAAACTTACGGCAGAAGAGTGGACTATCATGAAGAAACATTGTGAAATCGGTTGCGATATTCTGCGCGATTATTCCTCCGCAAAAGAGCATGATGGTGTGGAATTTGAAGAGATAATCCGAATGGGCGATGATATTGGTGCACTGTCTTTACTGGAAATGGCGATGGTCATTGCCCTTTGCCACCACGAACGCTGGGATGGCGAGGGGTACCCCTGTAACCTGTCTGGAACACAGATTCCACTGATTGGCCGAATTGTTACTGTAGTTGATGTGTATGACGCGCTGGGGAGTGAGCGTCCATATAAAAAAGCTCTTTCCGAGGAAATCTGTCAGAAAATTCTCCGGGAAGGTAAAGGAAGTCATTTTGATCCTCAGGTAATTGATGTGTTTTTCGCCAATATAAATGAAGTCCTGGCCATTAAAAAGGAGTGGATGGACTGACCCTGTTCTTCTCTAACCCCAAAGCTCCAGCACCAATTTTCGGTTCATATCGAGGTACCTGTCTTGCATATCCGGATCATTGCAGAATACTTCCAAGGTAATGGTGCTGTCGTAACCGGTAGCCTTTAAAACATTTACTGCCTTTTTCCAATCAACGGTTCCCACGCCCAAAGGCATATGATCATCGGATCTGGATCGGTTGTCTGAAAAATGAACATGCTGGATATGTTCCCCCAGTTCTCTGCAAAAGTATGAATCCGACCGGTTGAGGATTTCTAAGAGCTGGTTCCTTGCAACTCTACCCTAGACAAATGAGATATTCTACGGTAAAAAAATGCGATTAGTTTTCATCTCGAAACGAGACATATCGTTTCAAGTCCAGGTATTCGATAAATTTAACCGTAGGCGCCCCACAGAAGATAAGCACAGACTTCGAGTACCCTTGGGGTGCATATGGTTGATATCTGAGTCGGAGTTTATGCCCGTCTTTAAGGGTGTTTACCTCCGAGGGTTAAGTTTATTGACCAACGAAGAATCAGGGCAGGTAAGTGTAGACTCCAAAAGGGCCGTTTCAGGATGGAAACTTGATGCCTTTTATTGTGGTGAAGATTTTTATGGCGGTAAAAATTCATCACGATAACCAAAAGGGGGCTGTTAACCCCGGTAAACGGGAAAATAAGCCGGGACTCTTTTCAGTACCCCCCTGAGGGGTGTAAGTGCCTCGAAGGTCTCTCTACGTTCGCTATCTGGAGGTATCTTTAAGTTTCTAATTTTAATACACTCTCCAGATTTCTTGTTTTTTGTACCCCTCAAGGGGGTATTGAACTGAATGACAGGTATTCAGGAGTAAGGCACTAAAAAGCTATTTTCGAGAAGAGTGTTCTATAACCCTGGTAAACGTGAAATAAGCCGGGATTCTTTTAAATGCCCCTTGAGGGTACTCTTTTCGGTACCCCCTTGAGGGGCATAAGTTCCTTTCGCAGATTAATTTCTTGCAAAAAAACGAAAACTTAAACCGTAAGGTACTAAACTTTTTGTTTGCAGGATATTCAAATTCAGAATTGCCGACCCTGGTTTTGTGGCGGTATTGGAGTTTCATAGAATAAAGGAGATATTTTGGACGAATTTGTAACTCTGACTTATAACGGAAAAGAAATAATGCTTCCCATGGTTACCGGAAGCGAAGGAGAAAAAGCCATTGATATATCCAGCCTGAGGGCCGAGACCGGATTTATTACCCTTGACCCTGGATATGCCAACACCGGCAGCTGCCTGAGTTCCATCACCTTCATGGATGGAGAAAAGGGCATCCTGCGTTACCGCGGTATTCCCGTGGAACAGCTGGCCGAACACTCCACCTTTAAGGAGACCGTCTACCTGCTCATCAACGGCAGGCTTCCCGACAGGGATGAGCTGACCCAGTTTTCGGTGATGCTGAACGACAACAGCCTGGTTCATACTGATTTAAAGGCCTTTTATCAGAATTATCCCAGGAGGGCGCATCCCATGGGCATCCTGTCTTCCATGGTCAATACCCTGAAAGCCTTTTATCCAACACTTGAGACTGTGGAAGAAGAGATCAACATCACCATGACCCGGTTATTGGCCAAAGTGCGTACCATGGCTGCCATGTCCTATAAAATTTCCAGGGGCCATGAAATTGTTTTTCCCCGTGCTGATCTGACCTATTGCGAAAATTTTCTCAATATGATGTTTGACTCACCGGTGAAATCATACGAGATGAAGCGGGAGGCGGTCAATGCCCTAAGGGTTTTCTGGATCCTCCACGCCGACCATGAGCAGAATTGTTCTACCTCCGCCGTCCGCATGGTGGGCAGTGCCCGGGTTAACTTGTATGCCGCCATTTCTTCTGGCATTGCAGCCCTTTGGGGACCGCTGCACGGAGGGGCCAACCAGGCGGTCATTGAAATGCTGACGAATATTCAAAATGACGGCGGCAATTGCCAAAAAGCTGTCCAGCGGGCCAGAGATAAAAATGATCCCTTCCGGCTCATGGGATTCGGCCACCGGGTTTACAAAACCTATGACCCACGGGCCAAGATTATGAAAAAAATGTGTGATGAGCTGCTGGAGTCAATGCATATCACCGATCCACTCCTCGACACGGCAAGAGAGCTTGAAGAAATTGCTTTAAAAGATCCTTATTTTGTCGATCACAATCTCTACCCCAATATTGATTTTTACAGTGGTATTGTTTTAAGGGCCATAGGCATCCCCACCAATATGTTCACCGTATTGTTTGCCTTGGGCCGACTCCCCGGATGGATTGCCCAGTGGAGGGAAAGCACGGATGACCCTCATTGGAAGATCAGTCGGCCCCGGCAGATCTATACGGGGAGCCAGAAATATGATTATGTTCCCATTCACGCCCGTTAGTGCCTTACTCCTGAAAGCCTGTCATTCAGTTCAATACCCCCTCGAGGGGTGCTCTTTTTAGTACCCCCTTGAGGGGTATTGAAAAGAATCCTGGCTTATTTTCCCGTTTACCGGGGTTAGTTCTTACTCCTGACTTTAGCCTGAAAATTACGAGTCGCGTCGTTATAGGTCTACAAGGTTTTCAAGGTCTTTAGTGAGTAGTGACGGATTTTGATAGGGTCTTTCAGTCACTGAGTGTTATTGTCTGGTCTGAGTCGCTATTTTTGAGACCTTCAACAGGTAGAGAGTTGTGGATGTCGGCAGACTGGTGAGAGAAGGGTGGAGTCAAAAAATATTGATTTAATACAGTTTTTTTGGTAACCAAAATACTAGTTTCAGGTTCTTTTTTCTCTGATAGATTTTGACGGTGACGGGTTGATTTTCCAGGTAAAAAAACCTCCCGAGTCAGGTTGCATTGCTGGAAATAAAGTGACAGCATGCTGAGCCTGTTTTCTCAGGTATTCTGTCTGCTTTTTTCTTGGAGTTTTTGTAACTGTTCAGCAGCACCCCATCTGTGCACGATCAGCCCGCCCAGCATACAAATGTATAGCTGATCGCGCTGCTTGAGCACACCTGGAGCACTGCTGAACAGTTAGAGTCCTCGGTATTTTTAGGTTTCTTGCAAGGACCTGAACAGTTACGAGTTTTTCAATAAATGTAGGACGTGAGTTTTTGCCATATTGATTGAAGTCATATCGATGGCAAAAATCGAGATAGTGTCGCAACCATTTGAGAGATCATAACGATGATGCTTTGTGGCGAGCCTCTATGTTCGATAAGAGTCGTATATTGATCGGAGAGGATGGGGGGAACTTGTAGCATGTGGTGATATCCGGTTTCCGGTTAGCACTCGTTATTGAATGATATCTAGTTATAAACAGGGGAGTGTCTTGTGAGAAATTACTCAAAATTTCGAGATTGTTTTTGTTTACTGCGAGGCACGATTGAAGGAGCATAGCAGCGCTATATGACTGAAAGAATAACGAAGTCAGGAGGCGAAAATAGATCAAAAGATGCGTCAATTACTGCTTGACAGAACAGTAGTATGAATGAAAGACAATTTTTTCAAATTGTCTTTACCCGGAATGCTATCAGGAAAGCGGGTATTAACTTGTTACGTTAAGAGAAGAATCATGAAAAAGAAGAAGAACGCGCATCTGACAGCCGCGGACATCAAGGCATACTGCAACTATTGTGGCTCAACAGTTGGCCAAACCAGCGAGAGGACCGAAGAAAAAGTTCGCGCTGTCTATGACTGCCCCAGGTGCGGGGTCAATTACTGCGATCAATGCAGCTACTTTAACAAAGAAGACAGTGTGCAACGATGCCTGCGGTGCGAAAGCAAACTCGAGAAAGTGACGTAACCACAGCCTCCACCGGACTGGCGAAAAGCGGGGGGTGGCTCGCTTCGCTCGGTCAAGGTTAATGGCGCCAGCCGGTGAGGCTGGGCGTTATGTGGCTAAGATATACTGATATTTTTATGTAAAAGGAATACTCATTATGCTTACTCCCGATCAGTTTCGCGTTAATGAAGTGTGGATTGCCGTCAGAGTTAATGAAGCCTTCTTGTTTGTAAAGGATGAGCCTTACGATATTTACCTGCTCCTGGATGCAGCCAGTACATATGTATTTGGGCATGTATTATCACGGGTTGTAGATGAAGCTCCGCCCGAAAAAGACGTTGAAGCTCTTTTTAGAAAGGCATGGGAGGCTAAGAATCAATGGGCTGAAAAGCTAATAGTTACTCAAAATTCTATTGCTGAGGATGTTCTTAGAACGCAGGCAGAAAAAAATGGTCTCTCCTTTGAAATCGTACCGTTATCAGATTTAGAACCAATTGTAGGTCCCTTAAAAGAATTATTTGCATCAGATTTTATTGGAAACGCCACATAACAACAGCTTCCAGCAGACCGCCAGGGCCGTGCCGCTTTTGGAAGGTGTCTTTTAATTGTGAGTTTACACATTTTTGGAAATAATAAGCTTAAAGCTGGCGGTTGCTGAAGCTGAGCGTTCGGCAGCAAATTGTAGCATTGAACTAACGAAAACTTAACGTTGGGTCCAATTTTAAGGAGGAAATTATGACCAAAGAAAAAAGTGTAAAAAGATTTATGATTAAAGCAATTTGTTTTGCGGTGATTGCATCGTCAATTTTTTTATTTATCGGCATTGGCCTGGCGTCAGATGCCAAGCAACGAGAAAACCATACAATCGTAGAACGTTCCACAGTCCAC
This sequence comes from Desulforhopalus sp., assembly GCA_013139415.1. Taxonomy (GTDB): domain Bacteria; phylum Desulfobacterota; class Desulfobulbia; order Desulfobulbales; family Desulfocapsaceae; genus Desulforhopalus_A. Next base: position 2,187 of record WTAT01000386.1, on the reverse strand, counting down.
CTTTCAAAAGAATTGAAAGTGATTTTGAATCAAGAAATGTACGCAATTGAACAGGGAATGATGAAAATAATCCCTGCAATTTCTGCGGGTAATTGGGAGACTATAACGGAGATTGCAAAAAGGATTCAGAATAGCTTTATTCTGAAACAAAAACTTACAGAAAAACAAATCGAAGAACTTCATCATTCTCTGCCTGTCGATTTTATAGAAATGGACCATAGCTTTCACTCAACAGCCGGAAAGTTGGCACATGCCGCCCTTGAACACGATGGAGAACTCGTTAACTTCTACTTTTACAAGCTCCATAGCCAATGTATAAATTGCCATTCAAAGTATGCTTCAGAGCGTTTCCCCAACTTGAAGAAGATCCCACAGAGTAAGAGTGAGCATGATTGATGGCGTAAAAATTCTTCATCCGAAGTCTACGCTTATCTGCTTCGTTGTCGCAAATTTTCATGTACCTTAGTACGCCGAAATAATATGAAAATTCGAACGCCTCGAATATGAAGCTTTTCGAAGTCTGCGCTTATCTAATTATCCATCGTAAATTTTAGGTTTTTTCGCGTTTGTCATGATTAAAAATGGATGTTTCAAGAGAAATTGGGAAAGTGTCAGAAAGGGGGCACCCATTAAAAGACCCCTTTTTCTAACCCCGGTAAACGGGAAAATAAGCCAGGATAAGTGCCTTGGTGGTCACTTTAAGTTTCCAGTTTCAATACACTCTCCAGATTTCTTGTTTTTTACACCCCTCAAGGGGGTACTAAAAAGAGCACCCCTCGAGGGGGTATTGAACTGAATGACAGGAAATCTGGAGTAAGGCACTAATAGGCGACTGCAGATCTTCGGAGTTATACTCAGCAGCAACACTTTCAACTGATATATGGTGGGCTCGGTGCTCATGATATGACATAGGTGAATTTGTATGTTAGATTGTCCTGCTTTAAAATTTTTTCCGTTTTTTCAATCTAGATTGTGGGGCATACAAAATATAGCCTGAATAAATTATTGAAAGGATATCAATTTATCAAAATCAAAAGACTAAAGAAGTGGAACTTATAAAAACAAAAAACCCCAAATTTACTTTGAGATTTGCGGAACTAGAAGATGCCGGTTTGGTGGTAGAGTATATGAGAAAACTCGGTACTTATCAAAAAATGAGAGATAAAATCACTGCGGAAGAAGATGAAATGCACAAGATTTTGTCCGAGAAGAGGGGGGAAGCGATTTTTGGAGATTATGATGGAGAAACGGTGGTTTTTTCCTATTTTTATAGTAATTCATCAGCTTTTATAGGACAGAGGGGTATTTTTATAGACGGTTTTTACGTTGATGAAAAGATGAGATTCAAAGGACTGGGAAAAATCACCATGGCTTTTATTTCAAATCTTGCGATTGAGCGGGGGTGCAAAAGATTAGAATGGGGTTGCCTGGATTGGAACGAATCATCCATCAAGTTTTATAAAGAGATGGGTGCCAAAGCCGTAGACAATATGAGGACTTATCGATTTGATCCGGATACGCTAAAAGAAATCGCCAGCAAATTTTAACTGTGGAATTGATTTCAGCGGGCGCAGTGGCAGAGTGGAGTCAAGTCTTTGCTTGATTCTTTCTTGGTTGAGAAAAGCAATGATTGACAAACTCGTAAAAAGTCCTCTGCTCTGTCATTCCCGCGAAGGCGGGAGATAAGCACCCTTCAAAACAGGGCATAAACTCCGACTTCGATCCAGAAGATGTTGAAATAACTAGATTCCCGCCTTCGCGGGAATGACGAAAAATTGACAAAATGTAGTTTTTACGAGTTCATCAATGATTAGTGACTAAGAAATGATTTTCTTGTTTTTTCTGCAAGAAAATCATTTCGTGAAGGAACTTCGTTTCTCGAGGTTAGAACCAGAGCACACCCATAAGTATGATAGTTTGTACTCTCCACAAGAGCTGCTCCCATCTTCTCTTATAATATATATTTATCCCCGTATCCTCTGGGGGTAATCATCAAGTCCTTCCAGGTGTAAGTCTGGCTGTTGCCGATGATTACGGTCGATTGCATGCCGATATCCTGTTCCAGCATTTCCGCAAGCGTGGTAATGACGATTTTTTCATTATCCCTTGTTGCTGCTGTGACGATGCCAACCGGGGTTTTGGGATCACGGTGAGAAAGAAAAATTTCTCTTGCCCGGACGATCTGTT
>WTAT01000024.1 GCA_013139415.1 Desulforhopalus sp. | reverse complement strand
TTTAAGCTCTACTGACTATGAGGATGCGATTAGAAATGCGATCTCTCTGGGAGGTGATAGTGATACAATGGCTTGCATTGCCGGCGGAATAGCACAGGCCTATTATAAGAAGATTCCAGAGGAGATTATCCAACAAGTCAGGCAAAGGCTGCCCGAAGCTTTTTGGAAAATTATATATGAGTTTAATAGTAAGTTTGGTTTGCAATAAGTGAGGGAAAGGGAATCGCTCATTCTGTCCTCCTTATACTGCAATTAAGGCTACCAGAGGCGCGGAACCGATTCCTGCAATATCACGCAGTAAGAGGGCAAAACTGGTCAAAATTACACTTTTCCACAGTTAAATTCCAAAAGCCATATTATTCTTTTTTAGTATAGATTATAGCTGGATACAGTTATTTTAATGACCGGAGGCAAAACAGGCCAGCCGGTCCCTCAGGAATCGGTTCCACACCTCAGATTTGATCAAGTAGTAGCAGCGCAGCTGTTTTTGGCAATTAATTTAAGCCCATTTGCAGTTAATCTGAGCCCGTTTGCATTCTGATTGCAAACCGCTACAGGTACCACGCTGTTGCCTTGTTTTTATGTCAGGTTTTGTCATATAATTAAACAAGGTAAATTTTGATTTAACTGATAACAGACAAAGCCAAACCTGCCGGAAGGTAGGGACGGAAAGTCACGGGTCTATAACAGATAACCGGACTGCCTGAGTAAAAGGTGATTCGGCTTTTTTGTTTTTCCTGACATCATTTATATGAATAGAAATCGAAACCACTCAATTATATTTATTCTGTTTCATCGGTTGTTGCTGAAGAAATTTCTTATTTCCTGCCGTCAGAGTGAGTGTAACTCGATTTATACAGTTTTTTTTATCATGCAAATTGCAGGTTATACAGTTAGAAAATGATGCTGAAAGTACGAAAAATGCGTTGGTCGAGGTCGTGATCTGGAGTTATTATACGGTCTCCTAATGGCATTCATTTGGTTACTATTTATGTGGTTGATGTGACGCTATTGTGAAACACGCTAATGTACGCTTACTAACGACCGCAGTAATGTGCGATAAAGCAAGACGTTAGCAGTCAACCTTAATAATAATCCATATTGGAGGTCTATTATGAATTCATGGTATAGAATAATTGATCATGGCTTGAAAAAAGGAGTAGAAGTCAAAGAATATTTTCAAGGTAAGCATGGTGGGGAGTTTAAGTTTTCGACAGGTGAAATAGAGATGGAATTAACTCAAAAACATTTAAAGGATTTTGATAGCGATCCCACTGATTTTATCCGTAAAATTTTAGAACAGGACGGTCGTATAGTAAACAACATTAAGATTTCCTGTCCCGTAGAAGAGAGTTTAGATAAGCGAACATTTGCTGCTGAAGTGCGGTTTAGTTGCAGATGTACATGGGTGCACATTGACGAACCTGTGGAGCATCATTCCACCTGGATATGTATCAAACTTCCATCTTCCTTTCTTACACCAATTGGTTGGTAGCTACTTTGTTATTCTTTACTGAAAATCGGGGAGGTAGGTATATGTTGTCGGTGTCAGATATGATCGAGACTTGGAAATAGAATGTGTCAGATTGAGTCTGGGTTTCTGCACCTTAACTCCCCCCCATTGGGGGGAGCTCGACAATTCCACTACTTGCGAAGCGAAGCTTTTACTGAAAACGCTTTTGCTACGCCCTCCCTTGGTCGTTCTCGCCGGAGATGTCGGAACTGGAAAGTCAGAAATCGCTGAGACTATTGGAGATGCTGTTGCAAGGCAAGAAAAAATAGATGTTTCCCTTTTGTCACCCCCGATTTAGACTGGACCCACCCGCCGACGGAACATAGACCCACCCAACTGGTGTTTTAAACTGAGGCACCACCGATTTAGAGACCCACCCCACTTCTTTTCAATTCCCTATTTTTTCTTTTTTCTCATCCACTCCTCTTTTATTATCGTTTCATTCCATTGCCAGGAGGAAACGATGTCAAGCCGTCGAAAAAGTAAAAAGCGTCCTTGTCGAATATGTCAAAAATGGTTCATGCCGCATCCTCGCGTAGGAGATCGGCAGAAGACCTGCGGCGACCACGAGTGCATGAGAAAATGGCATGCCAGGAAATGCGCCGAGTGGAACAGAAAAAACCGCAACTGTGCTCAGGAAAAGTATTTGAGCGACAGGCTGGCGCTTGGGGACAACGAACAAGAAGGCACCAAAGGTACATCAGCCGCCAGCCACTACACCGAAGCCCCATGTTTCCGTCTCCAGTCCTGCTCCATTTCCGCAACTACCCCGATCTCTTATTCAAGAGGTGATAGGGGTACAAGAGTTTGTAATTATAGAATATATAGCACGACAACTCTTCAGGTCAGTTCAAGAGGTGATCAAAGGACAACGTTTTGAAAACACAGGAGATCCAGCACAACTACCCCCGAGATGTCGTTCAAGAGGTGATAGCGTTTCCCAGGGGCCATAAGATATGTTGTGGCTATCAACTCTTTCTCAGGAGGCGCCATGACAACATCATCATTTTCACCTACGGGTACTGGCCACATCCGCGCAAAAATATACCATAGCATATTGTACGCATAATCATATAGATCGATAGCCGCCCTGATTATTCATATAAATACCGTAGTTTCCCCTAGTACAATCCCCGAAAAACAGCAGCATTCCTCTTGAATGTGTGGTTGACACGCACACCCTTAGTGTGTATTAATACACAACATGGATAGCCGTAAAATCATCAAGATTTTAAAGCAGAATGGTTGGATTGAAGTGGCAAAAGTCGGCTCCCATTCTCAATTCCGGCATCCGGATAAAAAAGGGCGGGTTACTGTTCCTCACCCAAAGAAAGACATCCCCATTGGAACCCTGAAAAGTATTGAACGCCAATCGGGACTGAAATTCAGTTGAGGTGCGACCATGGCTAATTATATCGCAATCGTACACAAAGATCCCAACAGTGATTTCGGAGTATCGTTTCCCGACTTCTCGGGATGTATTACGGCCGGCAGCAACATCGACGAGGCCAAGGATATGGCCCAGGATGCACTGATTCTCCATATCCAAGGCATGCTTGAAGACGGCGAGAAGTTGCCTGCGCCATCGAAGTTGGAAGAGATCATGGCGGATCCTGATTTCGCCGATGCTACCGCCTTTCTGGTCGTTGGGGTTCCTGATGCCAAACCCCGGACCATCAGGGTCAACATTACTGTCCCCGAAATGACCCTCAAGCAGATTGACACGGCAGCTAAAAAGCGCGGAATGTCTCGATCCTCATTTCTGGTGCACGCCGCTCAAAACGCCATCCAGTCGAACCAACTGGGAACATCATTGTAGTCATCTCATAGACCGCTCCCCCTATTTTGTCCCTACTGGACCTGCATGGGTTTGTGCTTCCATTGAGTAAAATCATACATGCCATTGACGATGACGTGCTTTTGCAGCATTGGAGAGATCCCCGCAAGGTGTTCATCTGTGACGGTATGGCCGTTCTCTCTCAGGTCGTTAACGATATTTGAGATATGCACCGTGTTCCAGACCAGGATGGCATTGGACAGCAGGCTCAGGCAGCTGGCCTTGTTCATGATCTGGGCAAGGTCCGCTGTGCGAAATTCCCCCTGGTCGGCGAAAAACACATGCCTGGCCACCGCCTGACGGTGCTCTCCGCGATTGAGCTGCTTTCCCACCTGACGTCGCAGCTCCTCATCCTGGATATACCTGAGGACGTAGATTGTTTTAACGGGGTCTGAAGCCCAATGGAACGATTATGTAAAGCTTTGCATAATCGTTCCGTTGGGCTTCAGACCCCCAACCTGTGCGTTGTGCTCCTAAACCGAGTATTGCCAAGGAACATCCATGATAAGTATAGTTGTCAGGTGGAAAGTAATTTAGTGCCCTTCGAGTGACGAAATGTCCCCTCATTTTCCACTCATTATATACACTACTCAGCCGTGCAAGCGAACTCACAACGACGGCAATAACGAGTTTGGGGATATTTTTTTTCAGCTGCGGTTTTCTTGTCTTCCTGCATCTGGAGGCCACACAGATCACTTTTATACCCTCCTTTTGGGAAAGCCTTCTCCTCTATAGTGTTTTGATCCGAAAAGGCTTTTTGGGGACAAGCCCTAAGGCAAGGTGCAGCACAATTTTGACAGGGCTCATATAAAGAAGGCTGGCTGGGTTCAAGCTCTTTTGCCACAGCAAGACATCTTAATCGATGATGTGCTCTCAAGCCTGGGATTAAAAACAAATTGTTTCGGCCAACAGTCCCCAATCCTGCCAATACTGCGGCATCTTTAACATAAAGCCCACCTTTAAGGGGGTGATATCCAACATCAAAAGCCTGTATATCAAACTTGTCCAGCCAGGTAACTAGAGATTTGTTAATGTCAATTAAAGCAGCATTCCCTTTAGTGCCTCCAGCAATTTCTTTGCCCCACCAGTCCAGTTCCGGCCGCTCCCTGGGATGGGCCACTGCAAATACCAGCAAAGACTTGGCTCTGCTACGCCAAACCTGCTCAACCACCAATACCTTACTTGCGCTTTCCATATCACCTGCATAAAAACCGTGCTGGTTCACAAAATTTTCAGACCTGCTGTCAGCCATTGATTCCACAGAAGTAACCCCTGCGACAGATGCCCCAAGCTCCAAGGTTTTCTTAACTAACTGTTCAGTACTGATGGGCATAACCTTCCTCCTTTAAACATTTGAAACTCAACTTTCCGACGTTTGAGTCAATAGACAGAACAGCCAACTAGAATAATATATATTATACATTAAGGCCCTTTGCTTCATTGGAGTAAATTGAGTCAAGTTAAAACAGGTCTACAATAGATAGTACTATCGTGCAATGGAGGCGCCGGTAATGGAGCAACTTTATATCGGCATATCGACCAGATTTTTGCCGACATGACCAGCGGAACCTATCAGGAATAGTCTAAAATTGCGACTTTACTTTAATGGATGATATTGGCAACGGATATCTCTTAGCTTGAAAATGTTGAGTTTGATCCTGCTGCCATAAAGTGGAGCCCCAATTAAGCCAATTTCCCCTCCACCCATCACTCTTGTTCAAAGAGGTTGGGGGAACTCACAACCCTATGTCTTTGTTGATTATTATGATTTTCACTCTACCTTTTGGAAACGATTTCTCAGTGATCACCCATGTGTTACATATTCTGTCAGGGCTTTTGCAATCAGTACAGTAAGAAGTCTTTCTGCATGGTGTTTTCAAGCTGTTGTGTCTTATAGCATTTAATGGAGCTGAATAGTTTTTAATACGATGCATTGCCTCTTCAACTCCATTAACTATTTTATTCCTTCCGACCACGACAATTACATGTTTTGGGCCGAAAGTGAGGCCTGCTACCCTATTCCCGATCATATCGAGGTTTATCAGTTTACCAGATTCGGTGAGTGCGTTACTGCCTGTAAAAAAGACGTCAACCAATAATGCTTGTCTCCGACGCTCTATTATCTCTTCTCTGGGCACGCCAGCCTCGAATGTCTTAATCAGCTCTATTTCCGGTCTTTTTTCTATTTCATCGATAATGCCTGTTGAAAGCATAGAGATAGAATCCCCCCAAGATACGCTTACACATGATAGTACGCTTACACATGATAGCGAAGGGAGAATTTCATTTTGTATTAGATCCCTAGCTGTTGAAATATCAGGAGAAACAAATGCTTCAAAGTTGTTACTTTCAAGTGCTTCTTTGCATTTTTCGATTCGCTTTTTCCAGTAGAATTCGATGTCATTGTTCATGGTGTAGCTTTTCCTATAAAAGAATCTTGTCGTTGCCAGTGATGAAATATACGGACAGTCGCTCTTCGAAAATGTTTTAGATCTGGTCGTTTGTCTTGTTGGAGCCGTATGCTGCATCAATC